>DASRZO010000101.1:0-21805 GCA_035686405.1 Pseudomonadales bacterium
TGCGCTTCGACGGTGACACCGAGGTTCTGCGTCTCCGGTCCGAACGCGGGCTTCACCATCAGACGACCGTAACGGATCTGCGTCGGCGATCCGATCTCGACCGCGTTGCAGCTCGATGCGGCGATGCAATCGCCGCTCGTCGCTGCGTTCATGTTCATGTTTGCGAGGGTAACGTTCGACAAGGGATCGGTCGTCCGTATGCCGAGTGCGAGCGCGTCGAACGAGCCGTCCGGGCTCGCGGCGCGCGCGAATGTCGCCGTGTTCGTCGAGATCGTTACCGCACCCAGAACCCAATCTCCAACGATGCCATTGAGGCGCCCGCCGAGATCAACGCCGGAATCGTTGTTTTCGGCGACGGCGTTCAGCGTCGCGACGGCACCGGCGCCGAGTAGCGACGCGTCGTAGTTCTGCGTGCGATTGCCTGCCGCGTTGCGCGCTTCGATCGTGTATCCGACGCCCAGCTTCGGCTGATCCATGTAGGTGAACACGTTACACGCGGCGGTCACGGTACTGCCGACGTTCAACGCGAACTGCGCCGGATAGAAGCGGCCGACGTTGCCGCTCACGGTGCTCGCGACGGCACCGCCGCCCAGGTAGTCGCCGTCCGCGACCGTCGCGGCGAGGCGGATGATGCCCACCTCGTCGAACGACACCGAATCGTTGCGGAAGCGGCCCGGCGTAGCGGTCGCGGCGAACGCGGTCGAGTTGCCGAGCGCGCCGGTGCCCGAGCTGCCGTTGCGGCCGGCCGCCGGTACGACGAGCGCGTTGCTCGATATGCGAACGCCCTCGGCGGGCGACTCGGTGCCGTAGCTCGGCGTCAGGCTGCCTTCGCTGTCGAGCGCGTCGACCTCGACTCGAAACGCGGCACCGGCGCCGACGAAGCCCGCGCCGGTCGCGCTCGTGGCGGCCGGGTTGGCGATACCGCCGAGCGTCTCCACTTTGCTGACCGCGAGCTGCGCCGGTTTCACGACGAACGCATTCGTCCCGCCCCTCAGTTCGGTCGGCTTCGCCGACGAATCCTTCATGTTGATGCGTATCGAACCGACGTCTTTGTATTTCGCCGTCACGGCCGCCTGCCCGGACGCGAACGTGATCGATTGTGTGGACGCGGCGGCTTCGTTCGCGCCGACCGCGGTGCCGTTCACGGTCGCGTTGAGGACGCCGGGCGTTGGATTGACGTGGTCCATCCAGAATGCGAGCGCGTGCGCGCCCGTGTACGTCTCGATGACGCCACAGTTCGGATCGGTCGGTGTTTGTCCGAACGCCGTCAGGTAGATCGAGAACGGGGTCGCTGCGATCTGCGTACCGATCGGCGACGCGATGGTCGCGGGCGGGGGATTCGACAACGCGGCGCCAGTGACGGTGAAGCCGCTCGGACCAAAGGCCAACAGCCCCTCGGTGTCGTCGTCGCGAATGGTCGAATCGTCGGTCTGATAAATGTCGATGTCGATCGGGGATGGGCCGTTCGAATAGTTCAAGCCGAACGTCGCTTGGCCGCCGTCGGCGGGTACGAACTGATAGCTCGCGAGTCCGTCGTCGGGCGTCGCGTCGACGAGCGCGCCGTTGCCGGCGAGCAAGGTCCAGGTCCCGCGCCCGGATTGAGTCGTCAGGGTGACGCCGCCGCTGTACGACGTGACGAGATTGTTGAAGCCGTCGAGCACGTACATCGTGATGGGCTCGACGCGGCAATTGATGCCGAAACCGCTGTGTGAAATGAGGAAGCGAGCGACGGCCGGCGCAGGGCACGACGCGCGCGTCTCGGCCATCACGGTCTGGATCTCGGTCGCCGACAACACGCGGGAGTAGATGCGGAATTCGTCGATCGCGCCGTTGGCCGACGTCGGCGAACCCGTCAACCCGTTCGTCGCCGAGCTGCGCGCATCGCCGATATAGAGCGACCCGAGCGTCGCGTTCAATTGCCCGTTCGTCGTGCCCGTCGCGGTCGCGACCAGCGCACCGTCGAGGTAGATGTTGATCGACGATGCGTTGCTACCGGTGGCCAACTGCCAGGTTACCGCGATGTGCTTCCACGTGTTCGCAGCGACGCCGGTGTTCGCGGTTTGTGCCGTCAACGTCATCGGCGACGCGGCATTGTCGGTCACTCCGAACTGCAGGCGGCTGTTGTTGCTCTTGCCGAGATAGAAGAACTTGCTCGATTGCGTCGTCGCGTCGAACAGATAGTTCGACGTGCCGTTCCAATCGACGCGAGCGCGATACCAGAAGGTGATCGTGCCGGACGTGCCGACATTTTGCGGTGCAACGGTGCTGTTGACCGCATCGACCTGCGCGTTGCCGCCGTTGTCCGGTACGTCCATCGCGCGACAGACCTTCCCGGCCGAGATCGTTTGCACGACGGCGGCTTGCAGCGGCGAATCGATGCGCGAGCCGTTGTGGCCGTTGCCGCTGGTATCGGCGACTTCGCCGGCGGTACCGTTCCAAGAACCCTCGTCCATTCGGTACTCCGCGTACCACATCGAGAAGCGGATGGCGCTGTTGTTCGCCGGCAACCCCGTGCTGACCAGCGCATAGTCGCCGCTCGTCAACTGCCAACCGACTTGTGCCGGGCCCACCGCGGTGTTCGTCGGCTCGGTGATGTCGTCGGAAATGCCGTAGACGAAGTAGAAATCGCCGTTCTCGTAGAGCTGGATCTGCAGGTTGTACGAAGTGCCGTTGCCGCGGTTGTCGCTGCCGCCTTCGCGCCACGCCGATACGTTATTCCACGTCACGACGAAGATTCGATTCGGCGCAGTGCCGGTGCTCTTGTACGTGATCGAGCCGCCGGCTCCGAGGTCGAGGTCGGCGCCGTACACCTGCATCACGTTGTTCAGGTTCGTGCTCGGGAGCGGATTCGGATAGGTTCGGGGAGGACCGACCGCTTGTGTGCCGTAGCCGCAATACGTGTTGGCGAACATCAGCCGGCCGTTGGTGTTGACGCGCACCTGCGTGTAACTGGTGGTACCGAACTTGAACGTGAAGCCGATGTCGAGCGGCGCCGATAGGCTGTCGTCGCCTGCGGTGTCGGGACAGCCGAGTCCGCTTGCCCAGCTGGTGATCGCCGTGTGTCCGGCCGACGAGATCCAATTCGACGCGATCGGCGTCGCGGTGTAGGTCACCGCGTGCGCGAATTCGCAGGCAGCGAATGCCAGCAGCGCCACGATCGCGCGGCCGCCAAGAAGCCTGGGGAATGTGCCGGCACCCATCTCCGAAGATTAGGCACCGGGCGCGCTTTTGCCAGGGCGCGGGTCAGTCGCCCGAATTCATGTCGAGCTCTTTCATCTTCCGCGTCAGCGTGTTCCGGCCCCAGCCGAGCAGCAGCGAGGCGTCGCGGCGACGGCCGCCGCTGCGCGCGAGCGCAGCTTCGATGACGATGCGTTCGAAGCGCGGCACCGCCATGTCGAGCAGCGGTGTCGCGCTGGTACCCGGAACGACGCGCGCCAGTTCTTCGTGCGCCCAACGCGCGAGCGCCGTCTCCCAATCGCTGGTCGGCGTGTTCGCGCTTTCCGTGGCGCGCAAC
Organism: Pseudomonadales bacterium; assembly: GCA_035686405.1. Taxonomy (GTDB): domain Bacteria; phylum Pseudomonadota; class Gammaproteobacteria; order Pseudomonadales; family Azotimanducaceae; genus DATJGR01. The sequence goes on from DASRZO010000101.1 coordinate 3,515, forward strand.
TCCGGCGGTAGGTCGTCGACGTACACATCGCGTCCCGACGCCATCACCGTCAACCAGCGGCAGGTGTTCTCCAGTTGGCGCACGTTACCGGGCCACGGCAATCCCGAAAGGTATTGCTCGGTTTCCGGCCGCAACACCTTCGTTTCACCGCCGAGCTCCGCGGCCGCGGCTTTGAGGAAATGTCTGGCGAGCAGCGGAATGTCTTCGCGCCGTTCGCTCAGACGCGGCAGATGAATTCGGATGACGTTCAGGCGGTGGTAAAGGTCTTCGCGGAACGAACCTTGTTCGACGAGTCGCTCGAGGTTCTGGTGTGTCGCGGCGATGATGCGGACGTCGACGCGCACCGGCGAATGACCGCCGACGCGATAGAACTCGCCGTCCGCGAGCACGCGCAACAACCGCGTCTGCGTGTCGGCCGGCATGTCGCCGATCTCGTCGAGGAACAACGTGCCGCCGTCGGCTTGTTCGAAGCGCCCGACGCGTTGCTGCGCCGCGCCGGTGAACGCGCCTTTCTCGTGTCCGAAGAGTTCCGCCTCGACGAGGTCCTTCGGAATCGCAGCCATGTTCAGTGCGATGAACGTCGCGTTGGCACGCGGGCTATGCCGGTGCAATGCACGCGCGACGAGCTCTTTGCCACTGCCGGATTCGCCGTTGATCAACACGGTGACGTTCGAATGCGACAACCGCCCGATCGCACGAAACACTTCTTGCATCGCGGGCGCTTGGCCGATGATCTCCGTCGGCGCGACGTCGTCCGGAACGTGATCGGATTTCTGTTCGCGCGCGTGCGTGACCGCGCGGCGCACCATCGCCATGGCGTCGTCGACGTCGAACGGCTTCGGCAAATAATCGAATGCGCCGCTTTGGTAGGAGCTGACTGCGCTCTCGAGGTCCGAGTGCGCCGTCATGATGATGACCGGCAGCTTCGGCAGATCGTGATGCACGCGTTCCAGCAACGCGATGCCATCGATGCCGGGCATGCGGATATCGCTGATGATCACGTCCGGCTGTTCGCGGCTCAGCCGCTGCAGCATCGCGTCGCCGTTGTCGAACGACATCGTCGACATGCCGGCCTGTTCGAGTGCGCGTTCGAGCACCCATCGGATCGATCGGTCGTCGTCGACGACCCAGACGTTGCTATTTGGCATGCGGCTGCTCCAAAGGCAGGTAAATGCTGAAAATCGTCGAGCCTGGCTTGGATTCGCATTCGATCAAGCCGCCGTGTTGGCCGACGATGCTCTGCGCAATCGACAGCCCCAAACCTGAACCGTCAGCGCGCCCGCTGATCATCGGGTAGTACATGCGATCGAACAGTTCCGGCGGAATGCCGGGACCGTTGTCGGCGATGTCGATGCGAACGACCAAACGATGGCGCGTCGTACCGATCGTGAATTGTCGAATGACGCGGCTGCTCAAGCGGATGCGCGGCGACTCGGTTTTTTCGAGCGCTTGCTGCGCGTTGCGTGCGATGTTCAGCAACGCCTGAATCAGCTGTTCGAGGTCGGCCTCGACCTCGGGCAGACTCGGATCGTAGTCACGCACGAACCGGATCTTTCCCGGCGCTTCGGCTTCGAGCAGTTGCACGACGCGCTCGAGCGCTTGGTGCACGTTGACGGGCACGAGCCTCGGTACGTGGCTCGGGCCGAGCATGCGGTCGACCAGGTTACGCAGCCGATCCGCTTCCTCGATGATGATCCGGGTGTAGTCGCGCTGGTGTTCCGTTTCGAGTTCGCGCTGCAGCAGCTGTGCGGCGCCGCGGATGCCGCCGAGTGGATTCTTGATCTCGTGGGCGAGGCCCCGGACGAGTTTGCGCGTCGTCTCTTGCACGGAGACGTGGTGGTCGTCGCGGTTGATCCGCAGCAGTCGGTCGAGCGGCAGGATTTCGAGGAGTAGCTCCGGTGGGACTCGGTCGAGCATCGGGGTGACGGTGTAGTCGACCGAGACGATCGCGCCGGAAATCGTGCGGGCACTTGCACCGCGTTTCGTGAAGGCCTGGCCGACGGTGAGTGCTTCGGTGAACGTCGACGGCGGCGTCGCCGGGTCGCTGAACACGCGCAACAGCGACTCACCGACTAAGCGGTGGCCGCTCGACTCGACCAAGGCCTCGGCCGCCTGATTCATGTAGAGCACGTGCAAGTCCGCCGATACCGCAATCACGGCCGTGCTTTGTTGGTCGAGAATGTAATCCGGCGGACGCATGCGGCCGTGCTCGGGTCCCGTATTGGTGCAGTTCTAGTGCGGAGCGGCGCGTGGCTCCGGTCCCTCGGATCTTAGTTAGCAAATATCGAACCAACGCCGAGTTCATTGGTCCCACCGGCTAGTGGCCGATCACCTGTGCGGCCCGGAGCACCGATCCCGGATGCGTTCCGGCGCACGCAAGCTCGCCGGCGCACAAAAATAGTGCGAAGCGGTCCAGCCGGTCAATCCGGCGTGCTACGGGCTTGCGTGAGGGGTGGGGGTCGGCGCGCTGTCGATCGAGACGCGCATCAAGTTGAACGTCGTCGGCGCACTTTCGATGAGCACGTTGCCTAGGCGGTCGACGGCGCGTGCGCCCGCCGTGTGAGTCCCCCGGTCCACGTTCGAGATCTCGAAAACGCCGTTGACGGCTTCGACATCGGTCGGGTTGCCGTCGAGTACGAGCAGCAAACGATGATCGGAACGCAGCGGCGGGCTGATCGCGACCTCGATCTGCACGTTGCCGGCGTTGTCGCGAATCGTCTCGTCTTCGGTCGGCGATATGACATCGAGCTGCGCGTAGTACGACGGCGTGGTCGACGGTCCCGAGTTCGACGGCGTCGAGCTTTGCTGATTTGACGGCGGCTCGTACGAGTTGATCGGTTGGACGTTCACTTCCTGAGGCGGCGGTTGGCCGGAGCGTTCGATCGGCGCGATGTCGGTGTAGACGACGTTGCCGTTCGCGTCGACGGTCTTGTAGATCTGGGCGCTCGCGGACGACGCGACGAGCGACAACGCGACGACGACGGCGAATCGAGTGTTCATGGGGGCGCCTACCGCAACAACCCCTCAACTATGCGGCGGCGTAGGGCATAAAAAAACCCCGAGACCGTAAGCCCCGGGGTTTTCGTGACGCACTCGACGTCGAATTCGTCGCTGGGACGGCACGCCACGCGGCCTCGTTCGAGGCCGGCGTCGACGCTGCTGGACGCGCTCCCCTTAGACGCTTCGGTTGGGCACTAGACGCTGTAGTACAGCTCGAATTCGGCAGGATGCGTCGTCATGTTGACGTACGAGATGTCCTGCCGCTTCAGCGCGATGTACGAGTCGATCAAGTCGTCGGTGAATACGCCGCCGGCCTTCAGGTACTCGCGGTCGGCCGACAGGGCATCGAGTGCCATCTCGAGCGACGACGCCACGGTCGGCACGCCTTCGAGTTCCTCCGGCTCCAAGTCGTACAGGTCTTTGTCGAACGGGTCGCCGGGGTGGATCTTGTTCTTGATGCCGTCGAGGCCGGCCATCAGCATCGCCGCGAACGCGAAATACGGGTTCGCCGTGCTGTCCGGGAAGCGTACTTCGATGCGATATGCGCGGGGGTTCGCCGCCAGGATGTACGGAATCCGAATCGATGCGGAGCGGTTGCGCGCGGAGTAGGCGAGCAACACCGGTGCTTCGAAGCCGGGCACCAAGCGCTTGTACGAGTTCGTGCTGCAGTTGGTGAAACCGTTCAGCGAGCGCGCGTGCTTGATGATGCCGCCGATGTAGTACAGGGCGGTGTCGGAGAGTCCGGCATAGCCGTCGCCGTGAAACAGGTTCTTGCCGCCTTTCGCGATCGATTGGTGCACGTGCATACCGCTGCCGTTGTCGCCGACGAGCGGCTTCGGCATGAAGGTCGCCGTCTTGCCGTACGCGTGCGCGACGTTGTGCACGACGTACTTGTACATCTGCAGTTCGTCGGCCTTTTTCACCAGCGTGTTGAAGCGCACACCGATCTCGTTCTGACACGCGGTCGCGACTTCGTGGTGATGTACCTCGATCGGCAGGCCCATCGCCGCCATCGTGCTGCACATCGCGTTGCGGATATCGGCCGCCGAGTCGACCGGCGGCACCGGGAAATAGCCGCCTTTGATGCGCGGGCGGTGGCCCATGTTGCCGCCTTCGAATTCGTCGTTCGACGACCAAGCGGCTTCCTCGGAATCGATCGCGTACGAAGCGCCGGACATCTGCACTTTCCAGCGGACGCTATCGAAAATGAAGAATTCGGCTTCCGGACCGAAGTAGGCGGTATCGCCGAGACCGCTCGACTTCAGATACGCCTCGGCTTGTTTCGCGACGGAGCGCGGGTCGCGTCCGTACGGTTGCATCGTGCCCGGCTCGACGATGTCGCAGCGCAAATTCAGGGTTGTCTCGTCGCGGAAAGGGTCGATGACGGACGTATCGTCGTCCGGCATCAAAATCATGTCCGACTCGTTGATCGACTTCCAACCGGCGATCGACGACCCGTCGAACATGACACCTTCTTCGATCGTGTCCTTCGAAACGACGCTCGCCGGAATCGTGGTGTGTTGTTCCTTGCCGCGCGGATCCGTGAATCGCAAATCGACCCACTTCACGTCGTTGTCTTTGATCATCTTCAGTGTCTTTTCGGACATGGATACCGCTCCTCAAGTCGGTTTGAGCTGTTCTAAAGCGTGTGCGCTAACCCGCCCCCAGCGGGCCGGTCATCTTAGCCGTTCCTGGGAGCAATAGTCATGCCACGGCTCGGATCAATGTTCCCGTGATCTCGGCCGTGAGCAGCCGCTTACAAATGCCTTCATTTGGTGCGATGTAGAAATCTCGCACCAAAACAGAACCGGGGCGATGACGTGATGTGGTGCGTTCAATCGCTGCGCCGAACGCGCACTCGCACCCGGACCTCGCGACCGTCGCGATGCGTTTCCACGACCTCGTGGCCGTGCACGCGACACCACGCGGGTACGTCGTGCAGCGTGCCGGGATCCGTTGCGACGACATCGAGCAACGCGCCGTCTTCGAGCGAATCGACGCGTTGTTGTGTGCGGATGACCGGCATCGGGCAGATGAGGCCGCGCGCATCGAGTACCGTGATCGCGCCTTCAGACATGCCACTCATTCGGAATGCGGTGCGCGGGATACGGCGCGACGCTCAGTTGCTCGACGACGCCGTTCGGATGATGCGCGGTGACGACGACCGCTTCGGCGTCACGCCCTTGGCTGTAGCGCGCGGTCAGCCGCGCGGCCAAGTCGATGTCGTTGGCGTTCGGCGCTCCGTCAAGCAGCGTGAGCGGCCCGGCGTGACTGACGGTGCGCAGGTGTACGAAGTGCCTGCGGTACCCCTCGAGAAAATTGTTTTCACCGTCGTCGCGGCCGACGATCAGTTTGAAGTGTTGCGCCGGCCGCAGGTGTCGGCCCACCTTGAGTAGCATGATGTCGTCGAGGCTGTAGTCGCGCTGACCGCGCGCGCGCCACAAATCCGCGAGTTTCGCCGAATATTTCTCGTCGGTCAGGAAGCAGCAGCCGCCGGCCGGTTGCGCGTAGTCGTCGAAACCGAATCGCTGTGCGAGTTCGATCTGCGGTTTACGGTTACGGCCATGGAATCCGTACAGGTGTTCGCGATTCACCCAGCCTTCGCGCTCCGGCAGCGTCGGCGGCAAATTCAACGCCGTCAGCGGTCGCAACAGTCGATCGTCGGCGCCGGATTCGCGCGCGATCAACGGCATCGTGTCTTTTCGTTGCGACTTCGGCCGCTGCCCGACGACTTCGCCGGTGATGATGAAGTCGAACCCGTTGTCGCGCATGAAACCCCACGCGAGCGCGCGGTTCACCATGAAGATCTTGCAGTCGAGGCACGGGTTCAGATGCGCACCGTACCCGTGCTTCGGATTCAGCACGATGTCTTTGTATTCGGCCGAGATGTCGATGATGTGCAGCTTGATCCCGAGCTGCTCGGCGACCCAGAGCGCGTTGTTGCGCTTCGGTTTGTTCGCATCGCTGTTGCGGATCGCGTGCGTATGACCTTCGACACAGAACCCCGTGAAGAAGTTGAGGCCTTCGACGAGGATGCCTTCGTCGATGACGATCTTCGCGGCGAGCAGCGAATCGAGGCCGCCGGAAATCAGCGCGACAGCTTTTCTGCGTTCAGCCATAATGCGCGCCCACTCGGGCAGTGCCCGTCGATCCAAGCCTCGAAAGGGCGCGAAGTCTAGCACGAAGCCATCGGTCATTCGGTCCCAAGTCCGGTACAAAATCCAATAGATGAACGCTCAAAAGCTGCGCAACGTGGCGATCGTCGCGCACGTCGACCACGGCAAGACGACGCTGGTCGACCGCCTCCTCCAACAAACCGGTACGCTCGACGCGCGTAAGGCGGCGCCCGATCGCGTGCTCGACTCGAACGAGCTCGAACGCGAGCGGGGCATCACGATCCTCGCGAAAACCACGGCGATCCGTTATCGGGATCACCAGATCAATATCGTCGACACGCCCGGCCACGCCGACTTCGGCGGCGAGGTCGAGCGCATTCTCTCGATGGTCGACTCAGTGTTGTTGTTGGTGGATGCCGTCGACGGTCCGATGCCGCAGACACGCTTCGTCACCAAGAAGGCGTTTCTCGCGAACCTGAATCCGATCGTCGTCGTCAACAAAGTCGACCGCCCCGGCGCACGTCCGCACAAAGTCGTAGACCTCGTGTTCGACTTGTTCCATTCGCTCGGTGCGACCGAGCAGCAGCTCGACTTCCCGGTCGTGTACACGTCGGCGCTGCTCGGCACGGCGGGCGAAGATCCCGAGAAAATGTCGGACGACATGAAGCCGCTGCTCGACGCGATCATTGCGCGCGTGCCGGCGCCGACGGTCGATCCGGACGGACCGTTCCAGATGCGCATCAGTTCGCTCGACTACTCGAGTTATGTTGGCGTCATCGGAATCGGCCGCATCGCGCGCGGCTCGGTCGCCACGAACACGCCGGTCACCGTGATCGACCGGCACGGCGCTACGCGCAACGGCCGGATTCTGTCGGTGCTCGGTCACCACGGACTGACGCGCGTCGAACTGGACGTGGCGCGCGCCGGCGACATCGTCTGCGTCACCGGCGTCGACGACATCAACATCTCCGACACGCTGTGCGCGCGCGACAGCCCGGAAGCGTTGCCGCCTTTGACCGTCGATGAACCGACAGTGTCGATGATGTTCTGCGTGAACACGTCGCCGCTCGCGGGCACCGAAGGCAAATTCCTGACGAGCAGGCAGATCCGCGAACGGTTGTTGCGGGAGGCTTCGCACAACGTCGCATTGCGCGTCGAAGAGACGAACGATCCGGATCAATTCCGCGTGTCGGGGCGCGGCGAACTGCACCTCGCGATCTTGATCGAGACGATGCGCAGGGAAGGCTACGAGCTCGCCGTGTCGCGGCCGCGCGTGATCACGAAGGAACAAGACGGCAAAACGCTCGAGCCGTTCGAAGACCTGACGCTCGATGTCGAGGAAACGCACCAGGGCCGCGTGATGGAGGCAATGGGTGAGCGCCGCGCAGACTTGCTCGACATGCAGCCCGACGGCCACGGTCGGGTGCGGTTGAGCTATCGCATCGCGTCGCGCGCGTCGATGGGCTTCCGCCCGCAATTCCTGTCGATGACGTCCGGTACCGGCATCATGTCGTTCGGTTTCGCGGGCTACGGCGAAGCGATTCCGGTACCGATCGGCCAACGGACGAACGGAGTTCTGATCTCCAACGGTCGCGGCAAAGCGGTCGGCTACGGCTTGTTCAACCTGCAGGAACGCGGACGCCTCTTCATCGGTCCGAACGACGAAGCATACGAAGGCATGGTGGTCGGCATTCACAGTCGCGAGAACGATCTGACGGTGAATCCGCTGAAAGAGAAAAAGCTGACCAACATCCGCGCCGCCGGCAGCGACGAGAACATCATCCTGACGCCGCCGCTGCGGTTGACGCTCGAGCAGTCGCTCGAGTTCATCAACGACGACGAACTCGTCGAAGTCACGCCGCGCTCCGTGCGGATCCGCAAGCGATATCTCACCGAGAATCAGCGCAAGCGCGAAGCGAGGGCGTAGTGCGCGCGCTGCTGCAGCGCGTCGCCGAGGCGAGCGTGACGGTGGATGGCGCACGCATCGCCGCAATCGGGCCGGGCCTGTTGATCTTCGTCGGCGTGTTTCCGCGAGACACGGCGGCCGACGCGACGAAGCTCGCCGATCGCTGCGTCGATCTGCGCATCTTTGCCGATGCCGCGAAGCCGATGAATCGCAGCGTGACCGACGTCGGCGGCGAAGTACTGGTCGTATCGCAATTCACGCTCGCCGCGAACACGACGAGCGGACGGCGGCCGAGTTTCGATTCGGCGGCGCCGCCGCAGCAAGCGCACACGCTGTACGAAGCGTTCGTCGCGCGCATCGGAGAACGGGTCGGTCGAGTCGCGACGGGTCGATTCGGCGCCGATATGCAGGTAGCGCTCGTCAACGACGGACCGGTGACGTTTCTGCTCAGTGTTCCGGAGTAGACGGGACGACGCTCGTTTCCTTGTGAATCGCGAGCCGCGATAGCAACAGTCCGGCTTCGAACAGCGCCCACATCGGTACGGCGAGCATCACCTGCGAAATCACGTCCGGAGGCGTGAAGATCGCGCCGATGACGAAACACCCAACGATCACGTAAGGGCGCTTGGAGGCCAGATCGCGCGTCGTCGTCAATCCGGTCGCGACGATGAGGAAGGTGGCGATCGGAATTTCGAACGCGAACCCGAACGCGAGGAATAGATCGATCACGAAGTCGAGGTACTTGTTGATGTCGGTCATCATCTCGACGCCGGTCGGCGTCACGCTCGCGAAGAACTTGAATGCGATCGGAAACACCAGGAAATACGCGAATGCCATGCCGAGGTAGTAAAGCACGACGCTGGATACGAGCAGCGGCGCCGCAAAGCGTTTCTCGCGCAGATACAGTCCCGGCGAAATGAACGCCCATGCCTGATGCAGGATGACCGGCATCGCGAGGAACACGGCCGAGTACATCGCGAGCTTGAACGGCGTCAGGAACGGCGATGCCACTTCGGTTGCGATCATCTTCGTTCCGGCCGGCAGGTTCGCCATCAACGGCGCCGCAACGAACGAATAGATTCGGTTTGCGAAGTAGTACAGCGGGAAGAACATCAGCAAGACCGCCAGCACTGCGTTGAGAATTCGGCTGCGCAGTTCGAGCAGATGAGCGAGCAACGGTTGCTCGTCCGAGTCGACCTTCTTGTCGTGCTCCAACGGGTCGGGCTTCTTCACAGCAGCGGCAATCGGGCTATTGCGGCGGGACAGTGTTCTTGCCGTCGCCGTTCGAGATCGGTGCAGTGACGGCGGAATGATCTTGTTGGGACTGCGCCGGCGGCGACGTCGGCGCGACGGCATTCGGAGTCGGCTCGCTTTCGCCTTTGACTTCGCGCTCGAGGCGCTTCAACTGGTCCATCACCGCTTCGTTGTGTAGTTGGCGGCGGATCTCGTCCATACCGATCTCGCGCTCGATTTCCGCGCGCATCGTCGTGAACGTGCGGCTCGCGCGACCGATCCACAGACCGAGCGTGCGCAACGCTTGGGGCATTCGCTCCGGCCCGAGTACCAGCAGTGCGATCACGCAGATGAGGGCCAGCTCGGAAAAGCTGATATCAAACATTCGTGTCCTGTTTGTGCGCGTCGACCTTGCGCGGGGACACCTGCAGTTCGCCTTCGATGACCCGTTCCTTGTTCGCCGGCGCGGGTTCCTCTTCCTCCTTTACGGCGGAACGAAAACCCTTGATGGCGGCTCCGAGGTCCGATCCGAGGGACTTCAGCCGCTTCGGCCCGAACAACAGGAGAACGATCGCGAGCACGACGAGTAGATGGCCGAGGCTCAATCCGAACATACCTTTTCTCCAATTGGGCGCCGGGCGCGATTATACGCGCGTCGGATCAATCGTTTTGGGACGCTCTGCCGGCTTTCTCGGCGTGCCCCGAGATGCCCTGACGGCGCGCGAGTTCGTCGAGAACCCATGCGGGACGTTGGCCGAGATGTACCAGCATCACCATCGTGTGGAACCAGAGATCGGCGACTTCGCCGATCAAAGCGTCGTCGCGTTTCGATGTGCCGGCGTCGACGTTTTTCGCGGCGATGATGGTTTCGCCGCACTCTTCCGCGACCTTTTTCAGAATCCGGTCGAGTCCCGCGACGAACAGCGACGCGGTGTACGACGACTTGGGGTCGGCCGTGCGGCGCTGCTCGAGGGTCTGCGTCAATTCTTCGATTACGTCCATCGTTTCAGGCTCTCGCAACCAGCATCGAGCCTAGCACAGCGGCCAACACGCCCACGGTGATCGGCATCGGCTCGCCGGTCTGCAGCGCGTGCGCGATCGGCGCCCACAGAAATGCACCGCTGATGACCAGCAACGACGCACCCAACCAGCGGCGGCCGCGGCCGCGCCGCCCTTGATCTTCGATCAGCGTCGCGAGGCGGTTCATCACGGCGCGCTGTTCGCGCGCGATCTTGTCGAGCCGCCGCAGCCCGTGAGTCGCGCCGAGGATCAACTCCGGCAGTCGCGGCAGCTGTTCGATCAAACCCGGTCCGTAGGTGCTGAACTGCCGCAGCACCGCCGCCGGTCCCATCCGCTGTTCCATCCAGCGCTCCATGAACGGTTTTGCGGTGGCCCACAGATCGAGATCGGGATAGAGCTGACGCCCCAGGCCCTCGATGTTCAGCAAAGTTTTCTGCAGCAGCACGAGTTGCGGTTGCACTTCCATGTTGAACTCGCGCGCCGTCTGGAACAGCGTCACCAAGAAGTGGCCGAACGAGATTTCCTTCAACGGCTTTTCGAAGATCGGTTCGCAGACGCGGCGAATGACGCCCTCGAAGTCGCTGACGTTCGTGTCCTCCGGGATCCAACCGCTCTCGAGATGCAGGCGCGCGACTTCGCGATAGTCCTGATTGAAGAAGGCGAGCAGGTTGCGAGCGAGGTAGTTCTGATCCTCGTCGGTCAGTGTCCCGATGATCGCGCAATCGATCGCGATGTAACGCGGACTCTTCGGATCGGCCACGTCGACGAAGATGTTTCCGGGGTGCATGTCGGCGTGGAAGAAATTGTCGACGAACACCTGCGTGAAGAACGTCTCGACGCCGCGTTCCGCGAGCACCTTCATGTCGGTGCCGCGTTGGCGCAGCTCGTCGACGTTTGCGATCGGAATGCCGTGGATGCGTTCGAGCACCAGCACGTCTTTGCGTGTCAGATCCCAGTACACGCGCGGCACGTAGAGCAGCGGTGAGTCGGCGAAATTGCGCCGGAGTTTCGCCGTGTTCGCCCCTTCGTGGATCAGGTTGAGCTCGTCGAGGATCGTGCGCTGATAGTCCTCGACGATCGTGATCAAGTGCAGGCGCCGGGCGTCGTGCGATACGCGTTCGAGCAGGCGCGCGATCGTATGCAGCAGCTGCAGATCTTCGCGGATCACTTTCTCGATCCCAGGGCGAACCACTTTGACGACGACGTCATCGCCGTTCGAGAGCCGCGCGGCGTGCACCTGCGCCACCGATGCCGACGCGAGCGGAGCTTCTTCGAACGAAGCGAAGACCTGCGACACGTCGGAACCGAGCGCCGCCTCGACGATGGCACGAGCTTCGGTGCCCGGAAACGGTGGTACGCGGTCCTGCAGCTTTGCGAGCTCGTTGGCGTAGTCCGGCGACAGCAGATCGCGGCGCGTCGACAGGATTTGGCCGAACTTGATGAACACCGGGCCGAGCGTTTCGATCGCCAGTCGCAGCCGCCGCGCCGGCGGATCCGTAGGTGTCGGCAACCAACGCGTCGGCGAAAAACGCCACAACATGCGCAGGGCCGGCGGCAGTTGTTCCTCGGCGACGCCGGTGCGGTCGACGAGCTCATCGAGTCGATAGCGCAGCACCGTCGCTCCGATGTGCGACAGGCGCAGCAGGCTACTCACGGCGTTCGCCCCGCGTCGTTTCCAGCGTCTCGGTGCGCACTGCGATCCGATCCAGGCGAACGCGCAGCTGCTGCATCGCGTCGATGAAACCGTCGAACTCGGGTTTGGACAGGTAGCGCTGCTTGACGCCGTCGCGCGCGATGCGACCGCCTTCCTCGCTCAGACCGCGGCCGAGAGCCGACAGCGCGGAAACCCCGATCTCGAAGAGGCCGGTGATCGTTTGTGCGGTCTGCGCACCAACGATGCCGTCGAGGGGCGGTAGGCCGTCCGGACGGAAGTCGCGGACGATGGCGCGCAGCTCGCCTAGAACGGATTCGTCGCCGTCGATCTGTAGTTTCGGGGTCGCTCCGCCGACGTCGAACAGCATTGCCGCCATCGCTGCAGGCGAGCCGCGCACGCGCACCGACGGCGCATCGATGCGTTCGTCGCGAAGACGAATGGCTTCGCCGTCGACGAACAGCCACAAGGTTTCGCCCGGCGGATCGATTTCGATCTCGACCGTGCGACCGGACAGCGCGCGTAGGCGTGTCCGTGCGAGTGGATCGAGACGCGCGGCGCCATTGGCGAACGATTCGATCCAACGGGTGAAGGCGGCCGCGAACGGAGTCATGGCCGCGCGGCTTTTTCCGCGTGATGGATCGCCACGATGCCGTTCAACAGGTTTTCGTAGCCGACGTTCGCGAAGCCTGCGTCGGCGATCATCAAACGCAGCGCTTTCTGATTCGGATGCATTTCGATCGACTCGACGAGATAGCGGTACGCGCCGCCGTCGCCGGTCACTGCGCGGCCGACCATCGGCCACAACGATTGAAACGCGCCATAAGCGGCCGCGACGATCGGGTTTTCGGGTTTCGAGAATTCGAGCACGAGGACGCGACCGCCGGGCTTCAACACGCGATGCATCTCGGCGAGCGCTCGCTCTTTGTGCGTTACGTTGCGCAGACCGAATCCGATCGTCACGCAATCGAAACTCGAATCGGCGAACGGCAATGCTTCGGCGTCCGCTTGGCAGAACGCGACGTTGGCGTGCCCTTCGTCGAGCATGCGGTCGCGACCGACGCCGATCATCGGGCCGTTGATGTCGGCGAGCACCACGCGACCGCCGTCGCCGACGATCGGTGCATACAGTGCCGACAAATCGCCGGTACCCCCGGCGAGATCGAGCACGGACCCCCCCGCGCGGACGCCCGACATTTCGATCGTGATGCGCTTCATGATGCGGTGCGAGCCGAGCGACATGAGGTCGTTCATCAGGTCGTAGCGCCGTGCGACCGACGCGAACACGCGTTCGACGCGGCGCGCTTTGTCCGCGGCCGGTACCGACTCGAAGCCGAAATCGACGCGTTCGTCGTCGCGATTCACTTGCGGCCCCCGTCAGGCTGCCAATGGCCGATCGGAATGTTCGGCAACCGGCTCGAGTTCGCGACTTTCAGGTCTTCGAGATATCGCCGCCAATAGTCGTCGCGGTTCGCGCCGAGATCGCGCAAGTAGTCCCAAGCGTAGATTCCTGTGTCGTGACCGTCGTCGAACACGATGCGGATCGCGTAATTTCCTACGAGTTCGATCTGATCGATGTTGACGTACTTTTTCCCAGTCATCAGTTTGCGTTCGCCGGCGCCGTGACCGCGGACTTCCGCCGACGGCGAGTACACGCGCAGCAACTCGCACGGAAGTCGAAAACGGGTACCGTCGGCGAATCCGACCTCGAGCTCGCGAGATTGACGGTGCAGCTTGAGCTCGGAGGGCGCCTGAGTCACGACGTTAGAGGATGTAGCGGGACAGATCCTGATCGCGCGCGAGACTGCTGAGGCGCGCGTCGACGTAAGCGGCGTCGATCTTCACGGGCGGATCGTTGGCCGAGCGTTCGCTCGCTTCGAACGAAACGTCTTCGAGCAAACGTTCCATCACGGTGTGTAGACGGCGCGCGCCGATGTTCTCGGTCGTCTCGTTCACCTGGAATGCGAGCTCCGCGATGCGGCCGATCGCGCTGTCGGTGAATTCGATCTTCACGCCTTCGGTGTTCATCAGCGCCTGATATTGCTCGGTCAGCGATGCGTTGGGTTCCGTGAGAATACGCTTGAAATCGTCGGCCGTCAGGGCGTCCAGCTCCACCCGAATGGGCAAGCGGCCTTGCAGCTCGGGGATCAGGTCAGACGGTTTCGTCAGGTGAAATGCACCCGACGCGATGAAGAGGATGTGATCGGTCTTCACCATGCCGTACTTCGTGGACACGGTGCATCCTTCGATCAGCGGCAACAGGTCGCGCTGTACGCCTTCGCGCGAAACGTCGACGCCCATCGTTTCGCCGCGTTTCGCCACTTTGTCGATCTCGTCGAGAAACACGATGCCGGTTTGCTCGACGCTCTCGATCGCACGCGCCTTGATGTCTTCTTCGTTGACGAGGCGCAGTGCTTCTTCTTCGCGGGCTCGCCGCAGCGCGTCCTTCACCTTCAGGCGAACGCTGCGTTTCCGTTGGTTCGAGAGGTTCGAGAACATGCTCTGGAGCTGGCTCGTCATCTCTTCCATACCGGGCGGCGCCATGATCTCGACGCCGACCTGCGACTGCGACAACTCGATCTCGACTTCCTTGTCGTCGAGCTCGCCTTCGCGCAAACGTTTGCGGAAGACTTGGCGCGCGCTCGAGTCGGTTCGTTGGGACGGTTCGCCGAAACCAACCGACTTCGGCTCGGGCAGCAGCACGTCGAGAATTCGATCCTCGGCCGCGTCTTCGGCGCGCGGCCGTACCTTTTCGATGTGCTCGTTGCGCAGCATTTTGACGGCCGCGTCGGCGAGATCGCGCACGATCGATTCGACGTCGCGCCCGACGTAGCCGACTTCCGTGAATTTCGTCGCTTCGACCTTGATGAACGGCGCGCCGGCGAGTTTCGCGAGTCTGCGCGCGATCTCCGTCTTGCCGACGCCCGTCGGACCGATCATCAAAATGTTCTTCGGTGTGACTTCGTCGCGCAGCGATTCGTCGAGCTGCATACGGCGCCAGCGGTTGCGCAACGCGATTGCGACGGCGCGTTTCGCCGCGTGTTGCCCGACGATGTGGCGGTCCAACTCATGGACGATCTCACGCGGGGTCATCACGCTCATCGCGCCGGCGCCTCGAGTACTTCGATCGTGCGATTGTGATTGGTGTAGATGCAGATGTTCGCAGCAATCTCGAGACCCTTCTCGACGATGCTGCGCGCGTCGAGATCGGTGTTGTCGAGCAACGCGCGGGCGGCCGCTTGCGCGTAGGGACCACCGGAACCGATCGCGATCAGATCGTCTTCCGGTTCGATGACGTCGCCATTGCCGGTGATCATCAGCGATACGTTCGAGTCCGCGACGACGAGCAGCGCTTCGAGGCGCCGCAGCGCGCGATCGGTGCGCCAATCCTTCGCGAGTTCGACTGCCGCGCGCGTGAGATTGCCGGAGTATTTGTCGAGCTGTTGCTCGAACCGCTCGAACAGCGTGAACGCGTCGGCCGTTGCGCCGGCGAAACCGGCGAGCACGCTGTCCTTGTACAGGCGTCGGACCTTGCGTGCGTTGCCTTTCATGATGGTCTGACCGATCGAGACTTGCCCGTCACCGCCGACCACGACGGAATTGCCGCGGCGAACGCTCAGGATGGTGGTGCCTCGATACTGTTCCAACGACGTCTCCGATCTCGGCGCGGTTGAGCATAGTGCGGACCGCAATCGGCGAATTCAACCGCCCGGTTTGCGCGCCAGCACCAATGCGTCGACGTCTCGTTTGCGCAGCTGGGCGATCGCGCGTTGCGTGTCTTGCGACGATGCGAATGGCCCGACGATCACGCGATAGCGCACGGCACCGCTCGACAGCTGAACCTTCGCGGTCTCGGCGGTGAAATTCGATTCGGCGAGCGAGTCGCGCAGCCGATCGGCGTCTTCCTTGTTCGTGAACGAACCGGCTTGCAGCGAATATTCGTTCGAATCCGCGGTGCTGCCCGGTTTCGCCGGCAGCTCCGACGGCGGACGAGGCGAGATCTTCTCGTTCGGCAGGCGATCGAAGAATTCGAATCGAGTGATCGGAGCCGCATCGCCGGCCGGCGGCGGCGTCGCCTTCGGAACGGCGTGGTCGCCGCGCCACTCGGGCAACAACTCGCCGACGAGCGTCAACGCGACGCCGAGCGCGATACCTGCGCCGAAGCTGCCCCAATGGAACGGTGACTCGCGGCGCCGTTGCCGCGTCCGCGCGTCGCTGCGCGGCGAACGTGAACGGCGCGCACCGTTGGCGAAGTCTTGCGACATTGCGGTTTCGGCTCGGTGAGGCTCTCGAGAGACAGCGCGCATCATAGCGACGCACGACGCGCGCTCAAGACATATCGTACGGATCCACGTCGATCGACCAGCGCACACCGGCGAAGCGCGCGCTGCCGTGGGTGTCGACCAAGCGATCGAGTGCGCGGCCGAGTTGTGCGCGATCCGCGGCGAGCAATGCCGTTTGGCAGCGATACAAGCGTGCGCGGCGCGCGAGCGGTGCCGGCGTCGGCCCCAGTATCTCGATGCCTTCGATGCCGGCGACCAACGTTCGCAAGCACGCGAACGTGCGATCGAGTTCGGCGCCATCGGCCTTCAGCAAAGCGAGTGCGCGAAACGGCGGCAAACCTGCGGCGTTGCGCTGCGCGAGTTCCGTGGCCGCGAAACCGGAGTAGCCGTCGCGGACGAGGGCCTGCAGCAGCGGACTGTCGGGATTGAACGTTTGTATCCACACTTCACCGGCCCGATCGGCGCGGCCTGCGCGGCCGGCGACTTGCACGATGAGCTGTGCCGTGTGCTCCGGCGCGCGGAAATCCGGGCTCGCGAAGCCGGCATCCGCGTTCAACACACCGACCAGCGTGACGCGCGGGAAGTGATGACCCTTCGCGAGCATCTGCGTGCCGATCAAAATTGCGGGCTCGCCGCGCGCGATCATCTCTAGATGCGACGCCATCGTGCGGGCGCTGCGTGTCGTATCGCGATCGATGCGCAACACCGGAACGGTCGGGAACGCGCGCGCAACGCCCTGTTCGCTGCGTTGCGTACCGATGCCGATCGCTTTCAGCGGTGCGAATCGGCATTGCGGACAATCGTGCGGCAACGCCGCGTTGAATCCGCAGTGGTGACAGCGCAATCCCGGCGGCGCGCGGTGCAGCGTCAAACGGCTTTCACAACGCGGGCACGCGGCCGTCCAGCCGCAGCGCGTGCAAAGGTACGTCGGGGAATAGCCGCGGCGGTTGATGAATAGGAGGGCTTGGTTGCCGGCGGCGAGATGACTCGCGATCGCGTTGCGCAGCGGCGCACTGATGCCGTCGTCGAGCGGCAAGCCGCGGATGTCGACCAGTTCGATGATCGGCGGCTTTGCGGCGCCGGGACGCGCGGTGAGGTGCAGATGCCGATAGCGGCCGCGGCGCGCGTTGTTGAGAGTCTCGAGCGCTGGCGTCGCGGTTCCCAACAACAGCGGTATGGCGAGCATCTGCGCGCGCTTGATCGCGAGATCGCGGGCGGAGTAGCGAAAGCCGTCTTGCTGCTTGAACGAGCCGTCGTGCTCTTCGTCGACGACGATGAGGCCGAGCGACGCGAACGGTACGAAGATCGCACTGCGGGTCCCGATCAACACGCGAGCGGCGCCGGCGCGACACTGCTGCCAGGCGTCGAGACGCTCGCGCTCGGTGAGTCCGGAGTGATACATCGCGGCATGACCGAACCGTTGGCGAAATCTGTCGAGCGTCTGTGGAGTGAGTGCGATTTCGGGGATCAGCACCAGCGCCTGCAGGCCGCGTTCGAGTGTCGTCTCGATCGCCTGCAAATAGACCTCCGTTTTGCCGCTGCCGGTCACGCCGTCGATCAACAATGTCTCGAATCGGCCGAGTGCCGCGCGCGCCGCGTCGATCGCGCGCTGCTGTTCGGCTGTAGGCGCGAATGGTGCGCTCGCCGGAGCGGCCGAGCGCGGCGGCGGCTCGCAGCGTTCGATCAGGCCTTTCCGTTCGAGGGCGCGAATGACGCGCGCGTCGAAACCGGCGTCCGCCAGCGTCCGCTCCGGAACCGCGCTGCCTGCGTTGCGCAGCATCTCGAGCGCCGCCATTTGCCGTTGCGCGCGCGTCGGCTTCGCCTCGCCGTCGGCGCGCGCTCGCCAATGACGCGGCGGTTCGATGGGGCGCAGCTGGACGCGTTTGCGCAGCGCGACCGGGATTGCGGAGAAGACCGCCGCGCCGATCGGGTGGTGGTAATACTCCGCCGCCCATCGAATGAGGCCGAGGATGTCGGCCTGCAGCGCCGGCGCCGGGTCGAGTACTTCGCTCAACGTCTTGAGTTCCACGCCTGCGGGCTCGTCCGCAACCGACTCGACGACCAACCCGATCAACGTCTGCG
>DASRZO010000102.1:0-2810 GCA_035686405.1 Pseudomonadales bacterium
ACGTCATGGCCGGCACCGACTGCGGTCTCGGCGGCCGCGTGCATCCGCAGATCGCGTGGGCGAAGCTCGAGGCGCTGGTCGAAGGGGCCGCGCTCGCCGGCAAACGACTCGGTTGAGGCGTCGTCAGAACTGCCCGAGCGCAACGCGCCGGACCGCTTCGGTATCGGTCGGCTGGTGTCCGACTTCGTGCGCCGGTACCGGCACGTCCTGCACGGTGTTCGTCAATCGGCCGAGGCCGCTCACTTCGACCTCCACGACGTCGCCTGGCTGCATCGGCCGCGAATTCGCCGGCGTGCCGGTCAGCACGATGTCGCCCGGCAGGAACGTGATGTGCCGCGACAGGTCCGCGAGGATGTAGTCGATCGGAAACGCCATCTCGCTGACGGGGCCGTCCTGCACGACCTTGCCGTTGATGTACGTGCGCACCGTCGCTTCGCGCACGTCGACGCCGCGCACGATGCCCGGCCCGATCGGGCAGAAGCCGTCTTGGCCTTTCACGCGCAGCATCGAGCCCGCGTCGGTGTCGCGAAAGTCCTGCGCGCCGACGTCGTTCGCCGGCGCGAATCCGGCGAGATGCCCCCACACGTCGTCGCGCGCGACGTTCTTCATGGGTTTACCGACGATGGCGGCGATTTCCCCTTCGTAGTTGAGGTATTTGCAGTTCGCCGGCCGGTTCAGAAAGCCGCGATGCGAGTTCAGCGCCGTCAGCGGTTTCTGGAAGTACGTCGGCGTGACGAGCTTCGGCGCCTTGAATTCCACGCGCCGCGAGTCGTAGTTGAGGTGAATACAGATGATCTTCGTCGGATCGCACGGCGGCAGATACACCGCTTCGGCGTCGCGCACGCTACGGCCGTCGGCGAGATACAGCACGTCGTTGTCGGGGCGCACCCACGTCGGCGTGCCTTGGTAGAGGATCCGCCGCCATTCTTCGCGCGGGCCGGTGAGTACCGATGTCGTCATGATGGCCTCCGTGTTCGTCAGCGCACAGCTTCGATGATCTTCGCGTAGCGGTCGAGTCGAGTTGCATCGGACGATCGCCTGTCGAAATGCCGAGATCCGAATTGGATCTCGGCCGAGAACGCGATCAGCTGCCGCTTACCTGCGGCGTTGTTCGAACAGCCACCGCACGATCGATTCGGAGCCGTACGTCGGCGTCCACGCGTCGTGGCCGGTGCCGGGCAATTCGGTGTAGTGCACGGGCGCGCCGAGTGCGCGCAGCGCGGCCGCCATCTTGCGCGATTCGTCGACCGGTACCGCCGCGTCCGCTTCGCCGTGCACGATCCAGACCGGCACGTCGTGCAGCCGCGCCGCCATCCGCTCGTACGGCGTGCCGCTGCCTGACGGCACCGTCGAGGGGCGGGTGGGCCGATCGCCGACGAAGCCGCAGATCACGAGCAGCGCGGCGAAGCGATGCTTGTGGTGATAGCCGAGCATCCAACTACCGTGCCCGCCCATCGAGAGTCCGGTGAGATACACGCGGTCGAGATCCGCGTTGAACTCGCTGCACGTGCGATCGAGCGCGGCCAGCGCCGCGTCGCCGGGCGGTCCGCCCCAGAATGTGTCGCGCGGCGCCTGCGGCATGACGACGATCGCCGGGTAGCGCTCGGGATTCGCGCGGATCGCCGGGCCGATGCCGATTGCCGTCTGCAGCAGGCCGTCATCGCCGCGCTCGCCGGCGCCGTGCAGGAACAACACGACCGGCCACGCGCGCGCTGCGTCGTAGTTCGACGGTACGTACACCTGATACGGATAGCGGACACCTTGGTGCGTGACGGCGCGGTCGAGAAATCCGGTTTGCACGGCGCTCATCGCATCGCGCCCGGCATACCGCCGTCGATGACGATCGTCTGTCCGGTAATCGACGTCGACGTCACGAACGCGAGCACTTGCGCGGCGATGTCGTCCGGTTGACCGACGCGGCCGAGCACCGCTTGCGCGCGGGCGCCGCGCGCGACGGCTTCCGGCAAGCGCTGCGCCATCCGCGTGTTCTCGACGAGGCCGGGCGCGATGCAGTTGACCGCGACCTCCGGCGCCATCGCGACGGCGAGGCAGCGCGTCAGATGGTTGAGCCCGGCCTTGCTCGACGAGTACGCGATGCTCGAACTGCCGGGGCTGATGCCGCCGGCGGAGGAGATGTTGACGATGTGGCCGCCGCCGTCGGCCTTCAGCAATTTCGCGGCGGCGCGCGCGAGCAGGAACGGCGCGCGCAGATTCGTCTCGAGCACGCGGTCCCAGATCTCCGGCGTGAGCGCATCGAGATGCGGAAACGGAATGCCGATGTTCCAGGCGGCATTGTTGACGAGGACGTCGAGGCGCTTGTGCGTCTGCGCGATCGACTCGATGCACGCGTCGATTGCTTGCGGCGAGCGTTGGTCGAGCTGCAGCGCGCTCGCCGTACCGCCGGCGTGTTCGATGTCGCGCACCGTGGCGTTCGCGGCGTCGACCGCGCCGACGTAGGAGACGACGACGTGCGCACCGGCGCGGCCCAGCCGCCGCGCGATGGCGCCGCCGATGTCGCCCGAACCGCCGGTGACGAGCGCGACTTTCTGTACGAGCGGTGTTTCGAGCGGGCCCGTGAGTTCCATCGAGATGCTCCCCTCATCGACAAACGAAGCTGCACTGTACGATGACTCGGGCCGACATTTCTGCCGCGGTACGGCGAGGCCGATCGCCGACGCAGGAGCGGGTGGAGTTCGGAACACGTCGTACGACCGCAGGCGCCGCCCGCTTGCCGGGTCGCCCTGTTGCGCGTCACGATCCATCGAGGTTCGGCCGACGATTGCGGGGAGGGCATATGCAGAACGCAGCAC
>DASRZO010000103.1:0-3916 GCA_035686405.1 Pseudomonadales bacterium
ATCGACGCAGCTCAGCATCACGGTAAACGTAGCAGGGTCGAAGCTGCCGATGTCGCCGCGAAAGGTTCGCATGCGATTGCAGCTGGGACAGTGCTTCCGGTGTTCGAGCATGTCGGCGCTCCTGGCGATCACTCGAACAGAAGTGGGGGAACCCGTTACGACTTTCAAGCACCACAGCGGCCGCGCAACGCGGCCGACCGTCGCGTCGCCGACCGCCGCGACCAGAGCCGCGCTTCTCGCCGGATTCCGCTGGGTGACGGCCGGGTCGCCGCGCGGCCGCGGCGCCTTGCCGGCCGAGCGGGCCCTCAATGCCATCTCGATCGATGGAACCGCCGACGTTGCGCGGCTCGGTGATCTGGCACCGCTAGCGTCGCCAACGAGCACGCGCAGGCGCGATCAGCCGCTATCCAACCCGACGAACGTTCCGCCGTTGCGATACGTCAGCGATCGCATCGCCGCCGCGAACTTGAACAGCGATGCCGGCGGCGGGGATAGCCGGAAGAGGTGCGGAAAGCCGACGACGTTGATCCGCACCGGCCGCTGCCCGTGCTCGTCCGGCGCGTTGATCCGATCGACCGCTTGCACCAATTCTTCGATCGAATTGCACGCGAAGTCGTCGCCGAACACGTACACGCTGATGCGCTTGTCCGGCGCCTGGAACGTCCGCACCGCTTTCTCGATCCCGTTGATCGGACACGAACTGCTGAACGGATTGAACGATTTCATGCGCTCGAGGATCGCGCGGCGGCGCGCCGGCGAATCGGGAATCCAATGGCCGCTGTACTGCGGAAACATGTACTCGCCTTGGTCGCTCGTGACCTGGATGCCCTTCAGCGCAGGATAGATCGAGAGCGTTTCACTGAGCCTGCGCATGACCTGCGGCCACACCCCCGGATTCGCGTACATGCTTCCGGACGTGTCGATGACGAACACCACGTACTCGCTGTCGGCGGCAATTCCGGCGACCATGTTGTCGGAGCGCTGGAACCCCGCCCCGAGCAGTCGCTCCATGTCCTCGGTCAACGACTGTTTCGCTTCGGCGAGCTTCTTCTCGGTGACGATCGCTTCGGTCGCTTCGCTCTTCGACGCCTGATATTTTCCGAGAATGGTGCTCAACTCGCGTTCGAGACCTGCCAGCGATTGCAAATCTGCGTCGAGTTCGCGCTGCTTCTCGGTGAGTTCGCGGTTGAGCTTGTCCGTCTCGCCGCGGATCTGAAACAGCGCGTCCTGCCGTGCCTGCACGATGCCGTTGGCGTGCGTTTGCGAGGCCTCGAGGACCGTCGGCGGAATGAACTTCGTCGTCATCAACAACAGGATGACGGCACCAAAACCGCAGCAGATGACGTCGAGGAACGACATCGACATCTCTTCGACGGGGCGGCGCGGTTTCATCGCCGATCTCTCTCGGTTTCCAGCTCTATGTCGAGGCGACTACCTCGACCGTGGCGGCACGAGGTTCCTAGGTCCGCGGGCGCGATCGGTCGCACTCCGGGCGGAGCGATCACATTGGATCGAATTGCAGCGGAATTGGTCCCGTCCGACGCGGCCGTGTCCGACTGTCCGTACATGCCGGGAACAGCCGCCGGGCAGCCGGATCAGTTCATCTCGAACCCGCCGGCCACGCTCAAACTGACGCCGGTGATGTTCGGCGCCGACGCAAGGAACACGGCTGCTTCGCCCATGTCTTGGCCGGTCTGCGCGCGGCCGAGCGGAATCATCTCCTTCATCGCCTTCTCGAACTCGGCGGTTTTCTGCGCTTGGTCGAGCGTGTTCATCGGCATCAAATGCTCGAGCCACATCGCCGTGCCGACCATGCCGGGGCAGATCGCGTTGACGCGGATGTTGTCGGGCGCGAGCTCGGCCGCGAGCGCCTGCGTGATGCCGATCGCGGCGAACTTCGAGCCGCAGTACGCGACCATGTTGCGGTAGCCCTTCTTGCCGGCGATCGACGCGGTGTTGACGATCGCCGCGTGGCGCGAACGTTTGAGCGCCGGCAACGCCGCCTTCGTCATCAAGTAGATGCCCTTCGTATTGACCGCGAACGTGCGGTCCCAGTCGCGTTCCGTGAATTCGCTGATCGGCCCCGACTGCACGACGCCGGCGTTGTTGACGAGCACGTCGAGTCCGCCGAACGCCGCGACCGTCGCGGCGACGGCGGCTTCGCAACTGGCGCCGACCGTGACGTCGAGTTCGGTCGCCTTCACCTCGCCGAGCTGCGCCTGCTCGCTCGCGCTCCGGCGCAGCGCCGCGGCATCGGTGAGGTCGTACGCCCAATCGGGCGCCTGCGCGCCGAGATCGCCGATCATCACTTTCGCGCCCGCGCGCAAGAACGCTTCCGAGATCGCGCGACCGATCCCACGCGCACCGCCCGTCACCAACACCACTCTGTCCCGCATCGCCCGCCTCCGTTTCGTCCGAACGGCTACCTTGCACCGCCGCGCGCAATCGGCGCAAATCTCCGCTGCGCGCCGATCCGCGACTCCGGTTGCGGCGCTCGAACGCGCGGGCTTTCTCAATTGCGCCTGCGGCGCCGCACGCTTAGCGCTGCATTTCGTGATGGACACCGGATGCCTTCGAACGACGCGATCCTGACGTACGACCTCGGCACGACGCGGCTCAAGGTCGCGCTGTTCGACCTGCGCGGCCGGCTGATCGCGCAACGCGCCGCGCGTCACGCCGAACATCGCCACGACGATCGCGCGTGGCAGGACGCCGACGCGTGGTGGTCCGACGCGGTTCGGCTCACGCGCGAACTGCTGGCCGCGAAGCCCCGCAGCGTCGTCGCGCTGTCGGTGTCGGGCCGCGGCGGCGCGGCGATCTTCATCGGCCGCGACGGTTCGGTGATCGGCCAACCGTGGTCCGACCGACGCCACGCCGACGCACTGAAACGGCTGACCGAGTGGCGCAAAGACGGCGCGCACGTGTCGAACTACGCGGCCGCATTACTCGCGAAGAAGCAGTGGTTCGTCGCCAACGAGCCGGTTCGGGCGCGGCAGCTGCGGCACGTGCTGTACGCGAAGGACTTCCTGATTTTTCGCCTCACCGGCGAAAGCGTGACCGACCCGATCAGCGGCCCCGACGCCGCGCAGTGGGACGAGCGCGCGCTCGAGTTCGCGTCGAGCCGCGGTCTCGTGCCGCGCGTCGCGCAGCCGTGGGAGTGGGCCGGCACACTCGACGCGCGCGGCGCGGCCGCGCTCGGCTTGCCGCAAGGCACGCCGGTCGCGGTCGGTGCGCACGACGGCATCTGCGCGAACGTCGGCGCCGGTGCGGGCTATGTCGGTGCATATGCGATCACCGTCGGCACGCACGCGGTCGTCCGCGCGATCCGTCCGGACGTCCCGGCCGGCGCGTTCCGCTTCTACGACTTGCCGCCGGACCGGCACGTCATCGGCGGCAATGCGGTGATGGGTGGACGCGCCGCCGATTGGTACCTCGATCTGCTGTTCGGCCCCGACGATCGCGCCCGGCCGCGACACTTCGCGATGCTCGACGCGGCAGCCGCGGATGTCCGCGCGGGTTCCGACGGCGTTCGCTTCCTACCGTTCCTGCTCGGCCAAGTCGCGCCCGAAGCACGGCCCGGCGCGAGCGCCGTCTTCACCGGCATGCGCACCGGCCACGACCGCGCGACGTTGTATCGCGCTGTCCTCGAAGGCGGTGCGTTCGCGATCCGCGCGATCTTCGATCAGATCCACGCGTGGTGCGGCGAGCCGGCGGTCGTCCGCTTGACCGGCGGCGGCGCCCACAGCCCGCTGTGGTGCGACATCCTCGCGCACGCGCTCGGCCGCACGCTCGAAGAGTCTGACAAGGCCGTCGAGGGGCGCGGCGCGGCGATCTTCGCCGCCGTGGCGCTCGGTCTTTTTCCGGATTACGACGCCGCGGGCCGCGCGTGGGTGCCGATCAAGGCCCGCTACGCACC
>DASRZO010000104.1:0-9394 GCA_035686405.1 Pseudomonadales bacterium
TCGCGTCTTTGCTGTTCTTCGGCAGCCTCGGCACGTTGTCGCTATGGGGGACGTTTCTCATCGACGCGAAAAAAGCGCGCACGATGGGTGCGGCGTGGACCGCGTTCGCGCATGCGACCTCGAACGTACCGTTCGCGGCGATCGTGCAAGGCCGCAATCGCCTCGTCATTCGCGAATTGATCGCGCCGTTCGTCGCCGGCATCGTGCTGTACGCGCTCGTGCTGTGGGGACACGTGTACGTGTCCGGCGTCGCGTTGTTGTGAGCCGCCTCGACGCACGTCGTGTGACGGCGCCGCGTGCGCTTCGACGGATTGCCGTTCGGGGCCGGCGCTATCGGTGGCGCGATCAGGCCGCTGCCAACGCGCCGTCGATCGCCTGGGCGAGCGCGGCATAGCCGCCGGAGAAGAAGTGATCCGCGCCGGCGAGACTGACGAGCCGCGCGTTCGGCGCCGCCGTCTTCGCCCAACGCTCGAGATCGCCCGCGTCGACGAAGTCGTCGCGATCGCCGGCGACGATCGTGAGCGCGGGTATGCGCTGCGGTCGCGCGGAGAAATCCATCATGGCGACCGGCGGGGCGACGAGTACGACGCCCGCGACGTCGCCGCAGCGGTCGAGCGCACGCCACGCGACGTTCGAGCCGAACGAATATCCGCCGATCCACAACGGGCGTGCGCCGAAGCGGGCGCGCGTCCACTTGACGACCGCGAGCAGGTCGTCGACTTCGCCGACGCCGCTGTCGTAGCGGCCGCTGCTCGCGCCGACGCCGCGGAAGTTGAAGCGGATCGTTGCAAAGCGATGACGGTGCGCGACGGCGGCGGCGGTGTCGAGCACGCCGTCGTACATGTTGCCGCCGTATTGCGGATGCGGATGGCACAACACGATCGCGCCGCGGTCGTCGGCCGACTCGCCGACGAGCGCCTCCAAGTGGCCCGTTGGCGACGCGATCAGGTGCTCGGAAAGTTGCGACATGCGGGAACATTGCCGGCCGAGCGCGGTCTGTGCAAGGTCAAACCTTGAATTCGCGCGGGCACTGAGTAGGCTTGCGCACCGATTCCGCTGCGCCGGAATCGGGATCCGGTTGACCCACAGGAGACTCACGAGTGATCAAGGCGGAGCAGCTGACCCGCAGATACGGGGATTTTCTGGCCGTCGACCGCGTCGATTTCACGATTCAGCAAGGCGAGATCGTCGGCTTGCTCGGACACAACGGCGCCGGCAAGACGACCATCATGAAGATGCTGACGGGTTACCTCGAGCCGAGCGCGGGCAAGGTGCTGGTCGACGGCGTCGACGTCGCCGAACAACCGAAGTTGGTGCAGCGCTCGCTCGGATACTTGTCGGAGAGTCTGCCGCTGTATCCGGAGATGACGGTCGTCGACTATCTCGAATACGCGGCGGAACTGCGCGGCGTCGCACCCGGAGAACAAGCGAACGCGGTGCGCGACGCGGTCGTCGCGACCGAACTCGAAACGAAGGCCTTCGATCCGATCTACACGCTGTCGCGCGGTTACCGGCAGCGCGTGGGCGTCGCGCAGGCGATCCTGCACAAGCCGCGCTTCCTCGTACTCGACGAACCGACCAACGGCCTCGATCCGTCGCAGACGCAACACATGCGCGATCTCATTCGCCGTCTAGCGGCGCAAGCGACGATCATCTTGTCGACGCACATCATGCAAGAGGTCAACGCGATCTGTGACCGAGCGATGATCTTGCGCAACGGCAAGCTCGTGCTCGACGAAACGCTCGCATCGCTGAAGCGCAGCGAACGGTTGTTGGTCGGTACCGACGCCGAACCCGATCGCGTCGCGGCCGCGGTGCGCGAGGTGTCCGGTTTGGGTTCGGCCGCACCGCAGCGCGCCGGTCCGCGCCGCATCGCGCTGCCGCTCGCGGGCGACGCCGAGTCGACCGCGGCGAACGTCGTCGCCGCGCTGGTCGCCGCGAACATCCGCGTGCATTCGGTGACGCCGGAGCAACGCGATCTGGAAACGGTCTTCAGGGAAGTCAGCGAAGCCGGAGAAGCCGCATGAACCGCGCCAGTATCAAACGCATCGCGGCGAAAGAGATGGCGCTCTTCTTCGCATCGCCGATCGGCTATCTGTTCCTCGGCGCGTTCCTCGCGGTCACGCTATTCATCTTCTTCTGGGCCGAAGCGTTCTTCGCCCGCAACATCGCCGACGCCCGCCCGATGTTCCAGTGGTTGCCGCTGTTGCTGCTGTTGCTGTGCAGCGCGCTGACGATGCGGATGTGGAGCGAGGAACGCCGTTCCGGCACGCTCGAATTCGTCACGACGCTGCCGGTGACGACGTGGTCGTTCGTGCTCGGCAAGTTCCTCGCGTGCTGGGCGCTGCTCGGCATCGCACTGCTGCTGACGTTGCCGCTGCCGCTGACGGTCGCGTATCTCGGCAATCTCGACTGGGGTCCGGTGCTCGCGGGCTATCTCGCGGCGATGCTGCTCGGCGGCGCGTACATCGCGATCGGTCTGACGATCAGCGCGCGCAGCGACAACCAGATCGTCAGTTTGATCTTGTCGACGGCGGCGTGCGGCGCGTTCTATCTGATCGGCGCGCCGATTCTCACGAATCTGGTCGGCAACGACGTCGGTGCCGTGCTGCGCGGCATCGGCACCGGCTCGCGCTTCGAATCGATCACGCGCGGCGTACTCGACTTCCGCGACCTGTACTACTACGCGAGCTTGATCGCGGTGTTCCTCGCACTGAACGTGTTCGCGCTCGAGCGGCAACGTTGGGCGCGCGACGGCGACCAACACCGGCATCAAGCGTGGCGCTGGGGCATCACGCTCGCGGTCGCGAACTTGATCGTCGCCAACGTGTGGATCGCGAGCCTCACGTGGGCGCGCGTCGACGTCACGCAAGGTCGCCAATACACGATCTCGGCGGCGACGAAGAACTACATCGACCAACTGCGCGAACCGTTGCTGATTCGCGGCTACTTCTCGTCGAAGACGCATCCGCTGCTCGCGCCGTTGGTGCCGCAGATGAAGGACCTGCTGCAGGAATTCGAAGTCGCGGGCCACGGCAAGGTGCGCGTCGAGATCGTCGATCCCGCGAAGAGCCCCGAGGCCGAAGACGAGGCGAACAACAAATACGGCATCCGCCCGGTGCCGTTCCAAGTCGCCGACCGCTACCAATCGAGCTTGGTGAATTCGTACTTCGACGTGCTCGTCCAGTACGGCGACCAATTCGAGGTCCTCGGGTTTCGCGATTTGATCGAAGTGAAGGTCGAGGGCGAGCAGAGCCTCGACGTGCAGCTGCGCAACCCCGAATACGACATCACGCGCACCATCAAGAAGGTGTTGTACGGCTTCCAGTCGGGCGGCGAGTTGTTCTCGAGCATTCCGAAGCCGATCAAGTTCGTCGGCTTCGTGTCGGCCGACTCGGCGCTGCCGCCGACGTTGGCCGAGTTCAAAGAGACGGTGGCCAAAGTCCTCGACGGCTACGAGAAGCAAGCCGGCGGCAAACTGACCGTGCAGTTCGTCGACCCCGACGCCGGCGACGGCTCCGTCGCGAAGAAGATCCGCGAGCAATACGGCTTCCGGCCGATGGCCGCGAGCCTGTTCGCGACGAATACCTTCTACTTTTATTTGACGCTCGACGGCGGCGCGAGCCAGATCGTGCAGATCCCGTTGCCGGAAGATCTGTCCGAAGAGGCGTTGAAGCGCTCGATGGATGCGGCGTTCAAACGCTTCGCCACCGGCTACCTGAAGTCGGTCGCGTTGATGACGCCGGAGTCGCCCGCGTACATGCAGGGCATGGGGGGCGGCAACCAATATCAACAGTTGGCCGACACGCTGCAGACCGATCACAACGTCGAACGCACGCAGCTGACCGAGGGCCGCGTGCCCGAAGGCGCCGAGGTGCTGGTCGTTGCCGAACCGCAGCAGCTGAGTCAGAAGCAGGTCTTCGCGATCGACCAGTTCCTGATGCAGGGCGGCACGGTGATGCTGGCAGCCGCGCCGTTCGCGCCGACTTTGACGCAGCAGTCGCTGTCGGCCGGACCGCGCACGACGGGGCTCGAGGATTGGCTCGCGTTCAACGGCATCGACATCAAAGCGGCGTTCGTGATGGATCCGCAGAACGCGGCGTTCCCGGTGCCCGTCACCCGGCAAGTCGGCGGCTTCTCGTTCCAAGAAATCCGCATGCTGGACTATCCGTACTTCGTCGACGTGCGCGGCAAGGGCAAGAATGCGCAGTCGCCGATCACCGCCGACGTACCGCAGGTGACGATGCCGTGGGTGTCGCCGATCGACATCGACGCGCAAAAGAACAGCGGGCGCACCGTCGTCGATCTGTTGTCGAGCTCGCCGCAGAGCTGGCGTTCGACGTCGACCGACGTGATGCCGCGCATCGACTCCAGCGGTAAGTCGACGTTCACGCCGGAGGGCGATCGCGGGCCGTCGGTGCTCGCGGTGTCGATCGAGGGTGCGTTCAACTCCTACTTCGCCGACAAGGAGAATCCGCTGCTCGCCGATTCGAAGGTGAAGGCCAACGATGCGGCGAAGGCGGATGCGGCCAAGGATGCGAAGAGTGCGAAGGATGGAAAGGATCCGCTCGCAAAAGATCCGCTCGCGAAGCCCGACGACGACAAAACGCCGGACGACAAGAAGCCGGACGCCGGAATCATCGGCGGCATCATCGACAAGTCGCCGGAATCGGCGCGGTTGTTCGTATTCGCGTCGAACACGTTCCTATCCGATCAAACGCTCTCGATGATCGGCTCCGCCGAGGGCACCGTGTACGGCAACTCGCTGCAGATGATCGCGAACGCCGTCGACTGGTCGCTCGAAGACCCTTCGCTGCTCGCGATCCGTTCGCGCGGTCACTTCAACCGCACGTTGCCGCCGCTCGAAGAAAAGCAGCGGCTGACGCTCGAGTACACGAACTACGCGCTTGCACTCGCGTTGCTGCTGTTGATCTTCGGTATCCACCGGTCGCGCGCGAAGAAGCGCGTCGCCAAATACCACGGGTGGCTCGACGCGAAGGCCGCGGGCTCGAGCGGGGTGTCGGCATGAACAAGCACGTCAGAGCACTGGCGCTGTTGCTGGCCGCGCAATTGGTCCTCGTCGCCGTCGTGCTGGTGTGGCAACAGCGCACCTCATCGGCGCCGTCGGGCACGTTGATCAAGGTCGACCGGGCCAAGATCGACGGCGTCGTGATCGTCGACGACAAAGGCGCCAAGGTCACCTTGCACAAAGGCGACGGCGGTTGGACGTTGCCCGACGCGCGGAACCTGCCGGCCGACGCCGACAAGGTTGCGAGTCTGCTCGACAAGCTCGTCGCCGCCGGCGCGCCGTGGCCGGTTGCGACCAGCGCGGAATCGGCGAAGCGCTTCGAAGTGGCGGCCGACAAATTCCAGCGCGAGATCCGCCTCGAGGCGGGCGGCAAGGTCGTCGCCGACGTGTATCTCGGCACTTCGCCCGGCTTCAAGAAAGTGCACGCGCGACGCGCCGATTCGGACGACGTCTACGCGATCGCGTTCGCCAACTACGAAGCGACGGCGCGCAGCGACGATTGGCTCGACAAGAACATCCTGAAGCCGGACGGCGACGTGACGGCGCTCGCGCGCCCGGATCATTGGAGACTCTCGCGCAACGGCGAAACCTGGTCGCTCGACGGGCTCGCGCAGGGCGAGACGACGAAGCAAGACGCGGCGACCGATCTCGTCAACAAGGTCGCGAATCTGCGCGTGATGGGCGTGGCCGACGGTGCGCCGGCCGACGCGTCGACGCTGAAGCTCGAACTGACGGCGACGACGGCGAAAGGCGACTTCGCATACAAGTTGTATCAACCGCAGCCGAACGGCGACTTCATCGTCACGCGGTCGGGACAGGATGGTGCGTTCAAGTTGGCCGCATACGTCGGCGAGCCGTTGATCAAAGATCGCAGCGATCTCGTCGGCAGTCCGACGCCGGCGGAACCCGCGAAGCCGGCACCGGCCGTGAAACCGGCGGCGAAGCCGGGCGGCAATCCGATCCCGCAGCCTCCGTCGAGTTGACGCGCTCGCAGCGGCAGCTGTCGGCCGGTGCGTGTGTTGCGTTGGGCGATTCTCTGACGGGCGGGCTCGGCCGCGGCGGCGAGGGTCGTCAGTCGGTGCAGACGCGGTTCTTGCCGTTGTCCTTCGCGCGATACAGCGCGCGGTCGGCGTGCGTCAGGATGTGGTCGATGCCGCGATCGTTGTGCGACATCGTCGCAACGCCGATGCTCGCGGTGACGTAGATCGGTTGGCCGCGGGCGTCGGCGATCATCTGTTCGGTGATCGTGCGGCGCAGCCGTTGCGCGAGCTTGATCGCGCCTTCGCGGTCGGTGTCCGGTAACAACATCGCGAACTCTTCGCCGCCGATTCGCGCCGCAACGTCGGACAGGCGCTTCACCTCTTGCGTGACGCTCGCGATCACCTGCAGCACGCGGTCGCCGACGTCGTGGCCGTGCGTGTCGTTGATACTCTTGAACGAATCCATGTCGAGCAGCAGCACGCTCATCGGCAGGCTGCCGCGCTTCACGCGCTCGGTTTCCTCGGTCAGCCGCTGCATGAAGAAGCGGCGGTTGTGCAGGCCCGTCAGGAAGTCGGTGTGGGCGAGGCGCTGCATGTCTTCTTTGATCTTCGTGATCTCGGTGATGTCGCGCAGCACGAGCGCGATCTCCTGCGGCCGCTCCGCGTCGCTCGATAGCGTCGTGGCTTGCACGTGAAACGAACGATCGCCGACGCTCATCTCGGTACTGGAGAAAAGACCGACGAGCAGGCCCGGCAGCTTCGTCGTATGAATGAAATTCGTCGCCGGTTGGTTCAGCGAGGCTTCGAGTGGCATGTTGAAGATCGACGCCGCCGCGGAATTGAGGTCGATGATGCGGCCGTCGGTCGCTTGAATGACGACCACGCCGTCGGTGAGTTCTTCGACGACGCGGTTGCGGATCGCGGGTGTTACTTCGAGCAGGCCGTAGCGCAAGACGCCGTCGTTCAGCAGCAGCGCCGACAATGCGAAGCCGAGCGTCGTCAGGTCGAATCCCGGCAACGAGTACCAACCCGACAACGACAGGATGTTCAGCGCGGCGGTGATCGCGGGGGCGGCGATCACTGCGACGAGCGCTTTGCGATAACGCTTCGAGCTCGACAGTTCGAAGCCGAGGATCACGGTCGCGGCGAACAGCAGCGCGTAGCTGTAGATCACGTGCACGATCAGCCACGGTCCCTTGCCGCCGGTCCAGCCGACGTACCCTTGGTGCGCCACGGTGTGCGGATTCAGCCAGATCAAATGGTGCATTTCGTTCGTCAGCGCGAGGCCGAGCGAAACCGTTGGTAACGCCGCGAGCGTGGCGAGAAAGGGCATCGACACGTCGCGCCGTCGCCGCGTGTACGCCAGCGCGAACCAGAACCAACAGACGGGGAAATACGCGACGCCGGGCGCTTGCAGCAGCACCGCGAACATCTTCAGTGTCGGATCGGTGACCAACGTGCCGAGCAACTGACCGCCGGACCAAACGGCCACGCTCGCGCACAGGAACAGCATCGGCGTGACGCCGGGGGCGTTCGGTCGGCGAAGGACGACGCGCATCGTGTAGACCGCGAGCAACAACGCGGTCAGCGACGGCAGTGACCAGACGGTCACCTGAAACATGTCAGCAGCCCTTCCGTGTTCTGCATGCGGCGCGCGGGGTGCGGGTAACCGCGTAAGGTTCGGTGATGCCGCCGGAGGCCTCAACGGAGCACCCGGCGGAACATGACGCCGTTCACACTGCGTTTGGTCGATTCCTGCAGCGCGTCACCGTTGTCGTATGTCCGCGCGCCCGGCGTCGGACCGGGCGCTGCGGAACCGTCAGCGTTGCTGAATCAGGTAGGCGATGACGTCGGCGCGGTCCTGCGCGTTCGGCATCGCGAAGAACATGCGCGTTCCAGGTACCAACGCCTGCGGATCGGCGAGCCAGCGGTCGAGGCTCGCCGGGTCCCACACGATGTGCGCGTTCTGCAACGCGGGCGAATAGCCGAAGCCCGGCACCGAACCGGCCGCTCGCCCAACGACCCCGCGATGGTGCGGGCCGACGTCGTCTTCGTCGAGCGAATGGCAACCCATGCAGACCTGATAGACGGTCGCGCCGCGCGCCGCGTCGCCGGATGGCGGCGTAACGGCGGGCGGCACCGTCGCACCGTCGGCCCACGCGATGCCGCACGCGGCGACGCAGAGCAACGCGGCGAGCAACCGGTACGGCGCGCGATCGCGGCCGGTCGCCGCGCGGCGATCGGTGCGGCGTCGCGGGTCGTCGGCCGATGCCGGCATCGTCGCGACCATGGCGGCGGCGCTCGCAGCAGAGGCGGCGCTCGTCGACGTGTTGGGGTCGCTCATGTCGAAGCTTCCGCCAGCGTCGTGTCCGCCAATGCCAACGACCGCGGATGGGCGCGCAGCGAAACGGTGGTGACGCCGAGCCGCTGCGCGAGCTCCTCTGCCGGCACCTTCAGCGGTCCCGGCCCCGCCCCTGCGCCGGGCGCCGGCTGCGGAAACGCGGTCGAGCGCGCGGTGTGGAAGGTGACGTTGCCTTCGACCTTCTGCGCGATCTGATGGATGTGGCCGTTCAACACCGTCACCGAACCGAACCGGCGCAGCGCGTCGGTCAGCCGATCGGAGTCGCTCGTGCGCCAACCCCACGCGTCGTACACGCTCCACAGCGGCATGTGGGCGAACACGACGATCGGCGTACTCGCCGAGCGCGCTTTTAGATCGGCGAGCGCCCACGCGAGCTGTTCGTCGCCGAGATAACCGGCGCCGCCGTCTTTCGCCTGCAGTACGTTGATCAACGCGACGAAGTGCACGCCGCCGTGATCGAAGCTGTAGTAGCCCTTGTCGTGCGACGGTTTGCCGAACCGCGCGAAGAACTCGCTGACCGTCGGATCGGCGACGTCGTGCTCGCCGGGTACGACGTGTAGTTCCTTCGCGCGAAAACCGTCGAGCAGCGACTGCGCCGTGTCGAACTCTTCCGGTTTCGACAGGTGCGTGATGTCGCCGGTATGCAGGATCATCTGCGGCTGCACCGGCAGCGCGTTGACGAACGCGATCGATTTCGACAGCGTCGCGTTCACGTCCGGGTTCGCGTCTTTGTGGAACCCGATGTGCGTGTCGCTGATCTGAACGAACAGCGGCTTGCCGAGTGCAGCGGCGCTCGGCGGATCGGCGGCCGCAACGGCGAGATCGACCGGTGCGAGTACGCCGCTCGACAATGCGAACAACGTGCCGCCGCCGTATGCGAGACACTTCAGCGCGTGGCGGCGCGATCGATTCGGGGATTCGTGGGACATGTTCTGTGGCTCCGTTTTGATGGGACGGGACAGAAGACTCGGCCTCGGCGCGGTTTATTCCCGTGCCGACGTTGCGACCGTACGAACGTCGCGT
>DASRZO010000105.1:0-12994 GCA_035686405.1 Pseudomonadales bacterium
CACCAAGTCGACGCGGTCTTGGCCCGCTATCCCGATTTCCGATTCGAGTCTCCGCAGGTACGCGACTCGTGGGCGATGGTCGAAGGAACGAAAGCCGTTGTCTGAAGATGCACTGGAACCGCTGATCACGCAGTGCCCGACCTGTCGGACGCGGTTTCGCGTTACCGAAGCGCAGCTGAACGTCGCGGCCGGTCGCGTGCGCTGCGGCGCGTGCCTCTCGGTGTTCGCCGGCATCGATCATCTGGTGCTCGGTGCCGGCCCGCGGTTACGGCCGGGCGAGAGTCCGAACGAGGCGCTCGACGCGTTGCTCGATGAATTGCGTGCCGACGAGCCGACCCCGCGCGCCGAGCCCGCTGCGCCCAAGCGGGTGAGCGAACCGGCGCGCGCTCCGCCGAACGAGCGCCTCGAGAGCGCGCGCCCCCGAGCGAAGCCGTTGGGGCAAGCGGAGGCGCGCGCGAAACAGTCTCCGGACGAAGGGGTCACCGCGAAGTCGACGGGCGGCGAACCGGAGCGTGCGGAGGACGGTCCGGCGGCGAGTCCCGCAGCACCGATCCAACGCGACGAAACACGAACGCAGGTCGCGACCGAAGGCGGCGCGTCGCCGGACGACGCCCCGGTGGACACCGAAGATGGGACCGCAGCGGCCGATGCAGCCAACGCCGCGCCCGCGCAAACGGCGCCCGAGTCCGCCGGCTCCGCGAACGTGGCCCTCGCGCTTGGCCCGGAAGATTTGATCGAGCGGCCGCGCCGCCGGCGCCGTTGGTGGATTCCGCTCCTGGTGTTGCTCGGCATCGCGCTGCTCGCGGCGCAGGTCCTCTACTTCCAGTTCGATGCATGGGCGAAGAACCCCGACATTCGGCCGGTGTACGAGTGGCTGTGTCCGCGCTTGCATTGTCAGTTGCCGGTCATGCGCTCGCTCGACGACATCCGCTCGAAGAACTTGATCGTGCGCGCGAATCCGGACGTTCCGGGGCAATTGATGGTCGATGCGCTGATCGTCAACCAGGCGCGCTTCGCGCAGCCGTTCCCGGTGATCGAGTTGCGCTTCTCGTCGATGGACGGGCGGCCGATCGCCGCGCGTCGATTCGCGCCGGAGGAATACCTCGCCGGCGAATTGAAAGGCGCGACGATGTTCGCGCCGTTGACGCCGGTGCACATCGCGTTCGCGATCGACGATCCGGGCACGGACGCGGTCAGCTACTACATTCAATTTCGCTGAGCCAGCGTTCAATTTCGCGGCGACGGCATTGCGTGCGCCCGAAGCGGCGTTATGATGGCCACCCCTTTTTTCCCGCGTAGAGCTGCGAGTGGTTGCCATCGGCCGTCACACCCTTCGCAATTGCGTCGTGCTCGCGCCGATGGCCGGTGTCACCGACGTTCCGTTCCGCGAATTGGCCTGGAGTCTGGGCGCCGGTCTCGTAGTCGCGGAGATGACGAGCGTCAATCCGCAGCTGTGGGATACGCGCACGTCTCGATTGCGGCGTGAAACCGTCGTTGGGGTGCGGCCGCGCGTCGTGCAGATCGCCGGCGCCGATCCTGCGTGGATCGCCGCGGCCGCGCGGCGCGAAGCGGACGCCGGCGCCGACGTCGTCGACGTCAACATGGGCTGCCCCGCGAAGAAGGTCTGCAATCGGGCGGCCGGGTCGGCGCTGCTGCGCGACGAAGCGCTGGTCGAACGCATCCTGCGCAGCGCGGTCGACGCCGTCGACGTACCGGTCACGGTGAAGATCCGCACCGGCTGGTCGCCGGATGAACGCAACGGCGTCGCGATCGCGAAGATTGCGCAGGACGCCGGCGTCGCATCGATCGCCGTCCACGGTCGCACGCGCGCATGCCGCTTCGTTGGGGACGTCGAGTACGACACGATCGCCGCCATCAAGGCGGCAGTCGCGATTCCGGTGTTTGCGAACGGCGACATCGCCGACGCGGAACAGGCGCGCCGCGTCCTCGCTTACACGCACGCCGACGGCGTTTTGATCGGTCGAGCGGCGCTCGGAGCACCGTGGTTGCCGGGCGACATCGCGGAAGCCCTCGCGACCGGGCGTGCGCAACGCATTCGAGGTGCGGCTGAAATCCTGCCGATCGTCGCGCGGCATCTCGCGCATTTGCACGCGTTCTACGGCGACGAGCAGGGCGTGCGGGTCGTGCGCAAACACATCAAGGCGTATTTGCAGCGGCTGCAGCTGGATGTCGAGACCATCGGTCGGTTCAACGTGCTCGACCGCGCCGACGAACAACGCCGCTTCATGGATTCGCTCGTCGAACGCTTCTGGCCGAGGGCGGCGTGAAGAAAGCGGCCGTCAAACTACGCAAGCGCGCTGGTGCGAGAGCGGCGGCGCCGCATCCGAACCCGCCGAAGTCCGCGACGTTCGCCGATCTCGACGAGCGGCCGCTGCACCGATGCGTTGCAAGTGCGCTCGATACCTATTTCGCGGCGCTCGACGGCGAGCGTGCGACGGGGCTCTTCGATCTCGTGATGGCGGAAGTCGAGCGACCGATGCTCGAAAGCGTGATGCGGTACGTCGGCGGCAATCAGTGTCGCGCCGCCGAAGTGCTCGGCTTAAGCCGCGGCACGTTGCGCAAGAAACTCGTTCAGCACGGTCTGTTGGAAGATTGAGGTATGACTGACTCCACGTTGCGTCCGATGCGTCGGGCGCTCATCAGCGTTTCCGACAAAAGCGGTGTCGTCGAATTCGCTCGGGTGCTTGCAAAGCACGGCGTCGAATTGCTGTCGACCGGCAACACGCATCGCGCGTTGACGGCCGCCGGCATCGCCGCGCGCGAAGTCGCGGAACATACCGGCTTCCCGGAGATGATGGACGGCCGCGTGAAAACGCTGCATCCGAAGGTGCACGGCGGCATTCTCGGCCGCCGCGGTATCGACGATGCCGTGATGGCGCAACACGGCATCGTGCCGATCGATCTCGTCGTCGTGAATCTGTACCCGTTCGAAGCGACGATCGCGAAAGCAGGTGTGACGCGCGAAGAGGTGATCGAGAACATCGACATCGGTGGTCCGGCGATGGTGCGGTCCGCTGCCAAGAATCACAAAGACGTTCTGATCGTCGTCGACCCGGACGACTACGCCGAAGTGCGTTCGTTCGTCGGTGCGGGCGGGTCGACCTTCGACCAACGGTTCCGTTACGCCGCCAAGGCGTTCGCGCACACCGCGCGCTACGACGCGGCGGTCGCCGGCTATTTGGCGGGCGGCGAACGCGACTTGCCGAATCTGTTGGGCTTGCAGTTCGAGAAACGCGCGTCGCTGCGGTACGGCGAAAACCCGCATCAGCGCGCGGCGCTGTACGCGGATCGCGGCGGCAACCGTTCCGGCACCATCACCGACGCGAAGCAGCTGCAAGGCAAGGAACTGTCGTACAACAACATTGCCGACACCGACGCCGCGCTCGAATGCGTGCGCGTGTTCGACGAACCGGCCTGCGTGATCGTGAAGCACGCGAATCCGTGCGGCGTTGCGCAGGCGAAGGACATCGGTACTGCGTATCTCAGTGCCTACGCGACCGATCCGACGTCGGCGTACGGCGGCATCATCGCGTTCAACCGGCCGCTCGACGCGGCGACGCTGCAGGCGATCGTCGAACGCCAGTTCGTCGAAGTCGTGATCGCGCCGCGCATCGATCCGGCGGCGATCGCCGTGGGTGCGCGGCGCAAGAACTTGCGCTTGCTCGAATGCGGCGAGTTGGTCGCGCAATCGCGCGCGTACGAGGTGAAGCGCGTCAGCGGCGGATTGTTGGTGCAGACGCCGGACGAAGTCTGTCTCGACGAGAAGGAACTCAAGGTCGTCACGAGGCGCGCGCCGACCGAGCGCGAGCGCGCAGACTTGATGTTTGCGTGGCGCGTCGCGTGGTTCGTGAAATCGAACGCGATCGTGTACGCGAAGGACCGCGCCACCATCGGTGTCGGCGCGGGCCAGATGAGCCGTGTCGTGAGCGCGCGGATCGCGTCGATGAAGGCGGCCGACGAAGGTTTGTCGGTGCCCGGTTCGGTGATGGCGTCGGACGCGTTCTTTCCGTTTCGCGACGGCATCGATGCAGCGGCCGAGGCGGGCGTTACCGCGGTGATTCAACCGGGCGGTTCCGTACGCGACGACGAAGTCATCGCGGCGGCGGACGAGCACGGGCTCGCGATGATCTTCACGGGGTTGCGACACTTCCGGCATTGATCGATTGGCTGCACGCGCAGCGGAGGCACGCATGGCAACGGCGGCAGACATGAAGGTACTCGTCGTCGGCGGCGGCGGACGCGAACACGCACTCGCATGGAAGGTCGCGCAGAGCCAGCGCGTCGCGACGGTCTTCGTCGCGCCGGGCAATCCGGGTACGGCGCGCGAGCCGAAGGTCGAAAACGTCGCGATCGACGTGTTGGATTTTCCCGGGCTCGCCGACTTCGCGCGCAACGCCGGCGTCGATCTGACCATCGTCGGACCGGAAGTGCCGTTGGTCGCGGGCATTCGCGACTATTTCGACCGACGCGGGCTCGCGTGTTTCGGGCCGACGCGCGCGGCAGCCCAACTCGAAGGGTCGAAAGCGTTCACGAAGGAGTTTCTGCAGCGCCACCGTATTCCGACGGCGGCGCATCGCACCTTTACCGAATTGTCGGCCGCTGAAGGGTACGTGCGCTCGCGCGGCGCGCCGATCGTGGTGAAAGCGGACGGTCTCGCCGCCGGCAAGGGCGTCGTGGTGGCGCGCAGCGTCGACGCAGCGATCGCAGCGCTGCGGTCGATGCTGGCGGACGACGCGTTCGGCGACGCCGGTCACCGCGTCGTCGTCGAAGATTGTCTCGAAGGCGAAGAAGCGAGCTTCATTTGCATCTGCGACGGGCGCAATGCGTTGCCGTTCGCGAGCGCACAGGATCACAAGGCGCGCGACGACGGCGACCGCGGGCCGAACACGGGCGGCTTGGGCGCGTATTCGCCGGCGCCGGTGGTCACGGCCGCGATCCACGACAGGATCATGCGAGAAGTCGTCCGACCGACCGTCGCCGGAATGGCGGCCGACGGCGCGCCGTTCGTCGGCTTTCTGTACGCAGGGTTGATGATTGCGCCGGACGGCACGCCGAACGTCATCGAATTCAATTGCCGCTTCGGCGATCCGGAGGCGCAGCCGGTGTTGATGCGGCTGCAATCCGATCTCGTCGATCTGTGCCTCGCTGCGTTGGGCGGTGGTCTCGACGGCGTCCGTATGCAATGGGACGCGCGCGCAGCGCTCGCGGTCGTGATGGCCGCCGGCGGCTATCCGATTTCGTATGCGAAGGGCGATGCGATCGAAGGGCTCGACGGCGCGGCCGTCGGTGGCGACGTCAAAGTCTTCCATTCGGGTACGCGCGCGGTCGGCGGCAAGATCGTCACCGACGGCGGTCGCGTGCTGACGGTCGTCGGTCTCGGCGACGACGTAGCACTCGCCCAGCGCCGCGCCTACGACGCGGTTGGGCGCATTCGCTACGCGAACGCCTATTACCGCCGCGATATCGGCTATCGCGCGGTCGCGCGCCTTCGCGCGGGGCGCTGAGGCCAGTTCGACTCCACTGTCGATGGTCGACTCGGTTTCGTACCGGACACGAGCAGCCGCCGCTGCGAACGATCGAACCGTCGCGTTCGCGATGCTGCGCGACGTCGCCGCCGGCGCGACGCAGCAATGTCGCACGGCGCCTGCGGCCGAGCACCATCGTTGGCGTTGAGCCGCTGCGCGACACTGCGTCGCATGCTCGCGACGTTACTCCGTAGATTCGAACCGTTCGCGTCGCTCGAATGGACGACGCTGTGCAGCGTCGCGCGTCACGCCCGGTTGTTGCGCTGCGCGGCACAACGCACGTTGGCATCGAGCGGTCGCATGCATCACAGCCGCTGCTATCTGGTGAAAGGCGAGGTACGACGGCGGCGCAAAGACGGGCGTTGTGAGGAGATCGATGCCGCAGCCGCGATCGCGCGGCATCCGCTGCTGGTCGCGGGAGACGGCGCGTCGGTCGAGACGCTCGGCGCCGTGACGCTGTTGTGGATCGATGTCGATCCGGTGGCGTTCATGTTGGGTGCCGACGTCGGTATCTATTCGGTCGAGCCGTTGGAGCCGACAGATCGCCATTGGATGCACCGATTTCTCGGTCCCGGCATCGTCGAGTGGATCGAGCCGCGCGCGTTGCAGGCCGTGTTTCGCGCATTCGAGTCGTCGCCGGTCGAGCCGGGCGAGCCGATCGTGCGTGAAGGCGAAGTCGCGGAGCTCTTCTACGTGATCGCCAACGGTGCGGCCGAGGTGCGACGGCGCGGGCAGCGCATCGCCGCGCTGCGGCCGGGCGATTCGTTCGGCGCCGATGCGTTGGTGAGCGGCGCGCGGCGCAATGCGACCGTCGTCATGGTCGAGCCCGGACGCGTGATGAGCCTCGCCGCGCCGGCATTCGGGCGGCTGCTGGCGGAGCGGCTCGTGCGCTGGGTGGACGGACGCGTCGCGGGGTGTCACGCGATCGATCTGTCGCAGCGACCGATCGGTCCCGATGCGTTGCGGGTGTTGGTCGGCGAACTGGATCTCGCAGCGAGCTACCTGTTCGACGGTGCGGCGACGGGCGACCGCGCGCTGGCGGCGTTTCTCGCTGCTCAACGCGGCTTGCGCGCATTCGCGCGGCGCGGTGGGCGCGACATTTGAGAAAACCGGCGCGCGGCGTTACGCGGGAACCGTGCGGTCCTTTGCCCACGCGCGCAGCGATTGCACGACGTCGGCGCGCAGTACCGACATCGGGTACGTGCGATTGAGGGCGGCGAGTACGTCGTCGGACGTGACCGGGGCCTGGTGTGACGCCGACACGTAGCGCGCCGACACGATCGCTTCCTCGATTTCGGCGCCGGTGAAGCCGTCGCTGTGTTCCGCCAAATCGGCGAGGTCGAACGTGGCCGTGTCGATGCCGCGCTTCTCGAGATGAATGCGAAAGATCTCCTTGCGGGTCTTCGTGTCGGGCAGATCGACGAAGAAGATCTCGTCCATGCGGCCTTTGCGGACGAGTTCCGGCGGCAGTTCGGCGATGTCGTTGGACGTGGCGACGATGAAGACCGGGTGCTTGTTCTCTGCCATCCACGTCAGCATCGTCGCGAGCACGCGCTTCGACGTCGCGTTGTCGGAGTCGCCGGTGGCGATCCCTTTCTCGATCTCGTCGAGCCACAGCACGCACGGCGCCATCAGCTCGGCTTGGCGCAACGAGTTGCGCAGATTGCGTTCCGTTTCGCCGAAATACTTGTTGTACAGCGTGCCGAAGTCGAGCCGCAGCAGCGGCACGCTGAACTGCCCGGCGACGGACTTGGCGGCGACGCTTTTGCCGCTCCCTTGCACGCCGAGCAGCAGTAGCCCTTTCGGGCGATCCGTACCTGTCGGTCGCAGGAATTCGCTCTCGCGCACCTTGAGCCACGCCTTCAAGTTGTCGAGGCCGGCGACGTGTGCGAACGATTCGGTGTCGTACTCGTAGTGCAAGACGCCATCCGCGTCGAGCAGCTCGAACTTGAGCTTGTTGATCTCGGGAATGTCGTCGTCGCTGATGACGCCGTCGGCGAACACGGCGCGACGAATGAGGATCTGCGCATCCGAATGCGTGACGCCGCGCAAGTTCGCGATCAGCTTGTCGAGCGTCTTGGCGTCGGTCGAGACTTTGCGGCCTTTGTGCAGGCGCGCCCACTCCTGCGCTTGCTTGCGAATCATCGCGAGCAGCTCGTCGTCGCTCGGCAGCCGCAGATTGAACGTGGCGGTCAGACGGCTGAGTTCCGGTGGAATCGTCAGCGAGTGGCTGACGAGCACGAGCGTGTTGCCGAGCTGCTCGTAGTCGTGCGCGATGTCCTTGATGTGACGGACGATCTTGGGTTCGTTGGACAGATAAGGATGGACGTCGCACAGCGCATAGAGCGCCGGTCCCGGCGTCGCGCCGATGTGCACGA
This sequence comes from Pseudomonadales bacterium, assembly GCA_035686405.1. Lineage (GTDB taxonomy): Bacteria > Pseudomonadota > Gammaproteobacteria > Pseudomonadales > Azotimanducaceae > DATJGR01. The sequence goes on from DASRZO010000105.1 coordinate 7,925, forward strand.
GCGCCTCGGTCGGGTCGGCGAATTTGGGCTCGTCGACGGCGACGCTAACGAGCCCGCCGCGGCGCAGACCGCGCGTTGCGGTCCATTCGTTGAACAGGAGGCCGCGTTGCATCGCGAACTGCAGAAGCAATGCGAGCACGCGGCGCTCGTCGGGCGATTCGATGACGACGATCGGGATTCGCGAGTCGAGAATGAGTCCGAGATCTCGTGTGTCGCTCACGCAGCCTCCTTGCTTTAACGACCCATCTCGATCCGTTAGAGTGGCCGCCGTCAGCCTTGAAAGAATAGTCGCAGATGCCTGACTGTCTCTTCTGCAAGCTCGTCGAACGCCAACTGCCGAGCGACGTCGTCTACGAAGACGACGTCGTGCTCGCGTTCAACGACATCCAGCCGCAGGCACCGACGCACGTTCTCATTATTCCGAAACGTCACGTCGCCACAGTGAACGACGTAGCAGATGCGCGCGTCTTTTCGACGCTGATCGAACGGGCGCGCGACATCGCACGGCAACGCGGTATCGCCGAGTCGGGGTATCGGGTGTTGTTCAACTGCAATCCCCACGGCGGTCAGACCGTGTATCACGTGCACCTGCATTTGCTCGGCGGACGCCAGCTCGGACGGCTCGGCTGATGGCCGAATCGCTGCTCGATCTCGCGGTGATCGCGGCCGATCGCGTGCTGAAGACGCTCGCCGGCCGGCACGCCGCGGAGCGCGCCTCGCCCGCGCAGGACGTTGCGCCGTCGCCGCTCGACGATGCAGGCCGTGCGCATGCGGCCGGACTGATGCGCGTCAACCACGCCGGTGAAGTGTGCGCGCAAGCGTTGTACGAAGGCCAAGCGCTGGTGGCCCGCGATGCGAACGTACGCGACGCGCTGCTCGCCGCGGCTCGCGAAGAGGAAGATCACCTCGCGTGGTGCAACGAACGGCTGGAGGAACTCGACAGCCGGCCGAGCATGTTGAATCCGCTGTGGTACGGCGTGTCGTTCGCGCTCGGCGCTGCGACCGGTTTGCTCGGCGACAAGATCAGCCTCGGCTTCGTCGCCGCGACCGAGGATCAGGTCTGCAAACACCTCGATCGCCATTTGCACGACCTGCCGGCAGATGACTCGCGCAGCCGCGCCATCGTTGCACAGATGCGCGATGACGAAGCGCGCCACGGCACCGCCGCGCTCGATGCCGGCGGCGCCGAATTCCCGCAGCCTGTGAAAGATGCGATGACGCTGGTCTCTACGTTGATGACGGCGACGTCGTATCGCGTGTGAGACGTACGTCCCCAGCGTCGCGAATTCCGCAACGATTATCGTGCAGGAGCGTCGACGATCTCGTAGTCGTGCGTGATCTCGACGCCGCCGCGCTCGAGCATCAAGGTCGCAGAGCAGTATTTCGTCGCGGAGAGTTCGATTGCGCGCGCCACTTGGTTCGGTTTCAGCGCGCGTCCCGTCACGACGAAATGAATGTGGATCTTCGTGAAGACCGCCGGTATGGTGCTCGCCCGTTCGGCGGTTAACTGCGTCACACAATCGGTGACGTCTTGGCGAGATTTCTTCAGGATGTCGATCACGTCGATCGATGTACACCCACCGAGTCCCATCAGTACCATTTCCATCGGCCGAATCCCGAGATTTTTGCCGCCGTGCGATGGTGGTCCGTCGATGATCGTCGTGTGACCGCTCTCCGATTGAGCAATGAATTGCCCGTCTTTCATCCACAGAACATTGGCCTTCATTGCAAGCGTACCGGTGGAACTCGTGATGGTTGTCGGGGTCGCGATGTTAACTCCGACCGTTCGGTCACAGAAACTGTGCCACTCGTCGTGCGCTGCTCGTCCACCTGATCACGGCGTGCCAGAGTTCAATTCGACAGGCACGTCACCAAGGAGCGTATGAAATGCTTGCAGTGAAAAGTACTCAGCCGATGGGCGCCATGCCGAAACGCCCCGTGGCGAAAGGGTATCAATCGAACATGGCGAACACGGACGGTTCTGAGAACACTCACCTCGAAGCGTTTCTCGCAGCCGCGCATCGCCGCAAATATCCGGCGAAGAGCACGCTGATCTATGCGGGCGACAAGTCGGATTCGATCTACTACATCATGAAGGGATCGGTCACGGTTCTCGTCGAAGACGAGTCGGGCCGCGAGATCATCGTCGCGTATCTCAACAAGGGCGACTTCTTCGGCGAAATGCCGCTCTTCTTCGACGACAGCTCGCGTTCGGCGTGGGTGAAGGCGAAGACGGAATGCGAAGTCGCGGAACTCTCGTACGCGAAGTTCAAGGAACTCGCCGAGAAGCACACGGAGCTGCTTTACGGCGTCGGTCGGCAGATGGCGGAACGCCTGCGCAAGACGACGCAGAAGGTCAGCGACCTCGCCTTCCTCGACGTGACCGGTCGCGTGGCGCGCACGCTGCTCGATTTGACGCGCCAACCCGATGCGATGACGCATCCCGACGGCATGCAGATCAAGATCACGCGACAAGAGATCGGCCGCATCGTCGGTTGCTCGCGCGAGATGGTCGGCCGTGTTCTGAAGACGCTCGTCGATCAAGGTCTCGTGTCGGTCAAAGGCAAGACGATGGTGGTCTACGGCACGCGCTGATCGCGTTCGATTTGGCGGAAAGGATCTCTGCCAAGCGTGCGAGGCGCGTTTCGACGCAAGCCGCACGAGGACATCCGGCGAGACCTAGGATGGTCGAGGTGTCCGAAAAAGCCCGCACTGCGGGCTTTTTCTTTTGCGCGCATTTCGGCCCGAGCCGCCTTGGCGACGGCACAGTGGCCCGTTGTCGCGCGGCTCGGCGTGCTAAGCGTCGAGCAACGCGACGATGCGATTCGCCGCCTCGGTCGCGGTGCATTGGCTCGTGTCGATCTTGATCGCCGGCGTCGGCATCACGCGAAAGTCGAACGCGCCCTGATCGCGCATGCGCCGGTATTCGGCGACCGATGCGAGTTTCCCGAGCTCGCGGCGATCTGGATTCTCGATGCGCGATTCGATGACGTCTTGCGGGCACGTCAGTTCTACGAAGACGACTTCGCCGCCGAGCCGTTCGATCACGACGCACGCATGCGAGATGAACGAGGGGCGAATCGATGCCTGCGGTTCGAACGTGAACACGAGCGAGCGGTTGATGTGCACGGCTTCGCGCAGCACTTCGGTCCATGCCCACTCGCGAATGCGCACGAAGGGCCGCATGCCGGTGTCGAACACGCCGCTCACGAGATTCACCGCGAGATGGTCGGGGAACAGTCTGAAGCCGGTCATCGCTGCGACTTCGCGTGCAATCGTCAGCTTGCCGGAAGCCGTCGGTCCGAAAATGAATACGACCTGCAAACGATCTCCCCAGTCGCGTTGGTGTTCGATCTACGTCGTGTTGTCCGGGCGCGCCTCGACGAGACGCGGCGCTTTGCGTATGGCTGGTGCCGCCGCAACGGCGCGTAATCGTGACGTCGCGGGGCAGCAAACGCAATGCGTCACGGCGCGTTCGGCAACCCGGTTTCGATCTAGCGCAGAGCGGTCGGCCGCGCGAGACGATCGCTGTGTCATCATCGCGCGATGCCACGATGTCGCTTCGAGTGACCGCAAACGGACCACACCCGCCACGCGCAGCCGGTCCGTTGGCGCGTGCGCTCGCGCTCGCGCTCGACGAGTTCGTGCGTTGGTTGCTGATCGTTGCCGTGACCATCGCACTGTTCACGGCGGGACGATTTAGCCTCACCGCATGTATCGCGACGGTGTTCACCGTGTACTGGCTGTACGGTGGGTCGTTCGAAGCGTTCGCCGGCGGACAGACGCCGGGGAAGCGCGCGCTGCGACTACGTGTCGTGACGCGCGACGGAAGCCCAGTCGGCTTCGCGGCGGCGTCCTTGCGCAACATCGCGCTGCTGGTCGACGCGCTGCCGTTCGCGTATGTGCTCGGACTTCTCGTGATGATGACGACGCAACGATTCCGCCGGATCGGCGACGTCGCGGCTCGCACCGTTGTCGTGTACGCGGACGATGTCGTCGAGCCCTGGGCCGAAGTCGATCGCGGCTGCGAGGCTGTACGGCACGCACCGGCGCTGTACTACGGCGCGTGGGCGGTGGCGGCAGTGCCGATCTTCATCGTGTTTGCGATCGCACTCTGGGACTCGCCGAGTCTCGCGGCGGTCGCGATCTGGTGGTTCAAGCCGCTCTACGAGCGCATCCCGCTATGGATCTATGCGCAGCGCGCGCGCGGTGAACCGGCGAGCATCGCGCTGGCGAGCGCGCAATGGCGCGCGCTCGCGCGCGGCCTCGGCTCGATGTTGACGTATCGGCGGCTGGCGCCGCGGCGGTCGTACGAAGCGCCGGTCGAGGCGTTGGAAGGTCTGCGCGGTGCGCAGCGTCGCGGGCGCGCGATGGTGTTGAACCGCAGCGAGGCGCAGCCGGCGGTGTGGGCGACGATCGTCGGCGTGCACGTCGAAGCGTTCGTCTCGACGATCGGCGGCTTCGCACTTTGGTGCGTCTTGCCGACGGCGCACTTCGATATCGAGTCGCTGCTCGCGATCGCCGAGGATCCGTGGTTCGGCTGGGCCTCGAACCTGATTTACTTCGGCGCGATCGCATTGGTCGGGCCGATGTACGCCGCCGCAGGATGCGCGCTGTACCTACATCGGCTCGAGGCGCTCGGTCGCGATCGCATCTGAGACCGCTCGGCCGCGCGGTCAGTCGAAAAACAACCGCCGCAGCGCCAGGCCCGGATCCGGTTCGCGCATGAAGGCCTCGCCTACTAGGAACGCGTGGACGCCGGCGCCTCGCATCTGTGTGACCTGCGCTTTGTCGTGAATTCCGCTTTCGGTCACCACGACGATGTCGTTGGGGATGTGCGGCAGCAAGTCGAACGTCGTCGACAGTTTCGTTTCGAACGTGCGCAGGTCGCGGTTGTTGATGCCGATCAACCGCGGCGCGAGAGCGAGGGCGCGGTCGAGTTCGATGGCGTCGTGCACTTCGATGAGAACATCGAGTCCGAGGTCGACCGCGCACCGGTACAAATCGCCGATCTCGCTTCCGGGCAACGCTGCGACGATCAGCAGGATGCAATCGGCGCCGAGCGCGGCC
>DASRZO010000106.1:0-14081 GCA_035686405.1 Pseudomonadales bacterium
CGCGGCGTCGGGCACGATCTCGGCCGCGACGAGATAGCCTTTCACCATCGTGATCGACGCGGCGACGACCGGCGTATTCGCGAGCACGCTCGACAGCAAGCCGACGCCGCCGAGCAGGTTGATCGCCACCACCTTCAGTTCGGCACCGAACCATGCATACAACTGCAGCGACAGCGACTGCAGCAAGCCGGTGTTGGTGACGGCTTGCACGAGGCAGAACGTGCAGGCGAGGAAGATCAGCGTGCGCCAGTCCAATTCGCGAATGACCTGGTCCACGCTGGTGACGTGCACGGCGCCGATCGCGAGCAGCGCGACCGACCCCGCGATGAAGGCGGTCTCCGGCGGCACGATCTTGCTCGGCAGGTCCTCGCCGAAGACGAACAACACCATCATCCCGAGCAGCAGCGCCAACGACGCGATCGCGAACCCCGGCCGGTCGAGCGGGCGTTCGGGCGGCGGCGCCGGCGTGTCGCGCTGCACGCGCCAGATGTCGCGCATCAGGATCGGCATCAGCGCGGCGACGGTGACGATGCTCAGCAATCCGCCGAGGCTGACCCGCTTCAGATATTCGCCGAAGCTCATGCCGATCGCGTGGCCGACGATGAAGGTCGCCGGGTCGCCGACGAGTGTGAGTAGCCCCGCCGAGTTGCTGACGATCGCAGTCACGATCAGCGGCCGGACGATGTCGATGTCGAGCGCCTTTGCGACGCGCACGATCACGGGCGCCAAGAGCACGACCGTCGTCGCGTTCGGCAGCAACGCGCACAGCGGCGCGACGAGCACGATCAACAGCAACAGGAAGCGTTTGCCGCTGCCGCGGGTCGCGCGCAGATAGACGGTACTGACGCGGTCGAAGATGCCGGTGCTGGCGAGCGTCTGCGCGACGATCATGCCGCCGGCGAGCAGCAGCAGCGGACCGGATCCGGCTTCGATCGCGGCCATGACGTCGGTGCTGTCCAGGACTTCCGCCATCAAGAGCACGCTGACGCCGAGCAGCGCCGCCGCCGCCATGTCGATGACGTCGAACGCGATCGCGAGGATCACCGCGCCGAATACCGCCAGCGTCAGGCCGATCTGGAACTCGGTCATCGGTCGCGCGCCTCGATGAAACGGTTGGTCGTCATTGCAGCCGTCATTGCAGCGGCGGTGCGTACATGATGCCGCCGCGATTCCACGGCTGGTTGAGCCCGCGGTCGAGGCCGAGCGGACTGCCGCGCCCGAGATTTCGCTCGAACATCTCGCCGTAGTTGCCGACGCTCCGCACGGCGCGCAGCGACCATTCGGGCGCGATGCCGAGCAGACGGCTCATGTCGCTGTCGGCGCGGAGCATGCGTTGTACGGTGGGGTCGGTGCTGTCGTGCAGCGCGGCAACATTCGCTTGCGTCAAGTCGCGCTCGTCGGCGGCGATCAGCGCGAACAGCACCCATCGCACCAACGTGAACCAGCCATCGTCGCCGTTGCGCACGGCGGGGCCGAGTGGCTGCTTGGAGATCTGTTCGGGCAACATGCGGAACGAGCGGCCGCCCGGCGCCGACGCGCGCACGGCGGCGAGCGTCGCCACGTCGGACGTGTAAGCGTTGCAACGACCGTCGGCCAATGCCGCGACCGCGAGCGCGGACGAATCGAACACGAGGGGTTTGATCGTGAGACCGTGGGCGGTCGACCAGTCGCCGAGTTCGTCGCCGTGGAGGGTGCCTTTCTCGACACAGACGGTGGCACCGGAGAGTTGCGCAGCGGTGCTCGTCGGCGAGTCCGCCGTGACCATGAAGCCTTGGCTGTCGTACAACAGCACGCCGGCGAACAACACGCCGAGGCCGGCTTCGCGGCTCAACGTCCACGTCGTGTTGCGCAACAGCAGATCGATGGTGCCGAGGCGCAGCGCCGGGAATCGTTCGGCCGCGCGCAGCGGCACGAACACGGCTTTGTCGGCATCACCGAGCGCGACCGCGGCGACCGCTCGACAGAAATCGACATCGATACCGCTCCAGCGGCCGGCAGAATCGCGTTGCGAGAAACCGGCGATGCCCTCGCTGACGCCGCAGCGGACGACGCCGCGTGCTTTCACGCCGGCGAGGGTATCCGCGGCATGGGCGATGGACGACGCGAGCGAGGCGCCGGCGACGAGGAGTGCGGTGAGCACCGACAGCGCCGACGGCGCGCGCCGTGATCGAGCGCGAAGGACTCTGCGAACCGAGGCCGCCCCCTCGATCGATCCGTTGGGTCGTGGAATCATTGGGCGATTAGAACAAAGCCGCGTGTCGCCGCCAATGCTTCCAGGTTGCACGAGCGTCGAGGTTGCACGAATGGGGGGACGGTACGGTCGCCGCCGCATTCGCGCGACGATTCGGCTCCGCGGGCGTGTCTTGCCATTGTCGCCGCGGCGGCGAACACTCCGTCTGCGGCACTCAGGAGAAACCGATGACGCAACCGACAGCACGACCGCTTGCGCCGATCGCGACCGCGGTGATCTACGAAGACGACTACGTGCGGGTGTGGAATCAGGTGGTTCCGGCCGGCGGCACGATCGAGAAGCATTTGCACGAGAACGACTACTTTCTCGTCAATGTCGCCGGCACCGGTCCGTTCGACGTGGTCTTCCACGACGGCACCGGCGGGCGACTCGGCGACGGCGCGACGTTCGCGCCGAAACCGGCGACCGCCGATTTCGTGCGCAAGGGTCACCTCGAGACGGCGCACAACCGCGGCGACGAGTACCGCGCGATCCTCGTCGAGCTGAAGCGACCGCGCTGAAGCGCCGGCGGCAATCGCAATGGGCGGCGACGGGACTGGTCAGTCGCGTAGCGGCGACCCATGGCCGTCGCATGGCGCGAGTGGCGGCCGACCGTGTGCCGAGGGCTAACGAACGCCGAGCCGATCGGGTAGCCTTCGCGCAGTCGTTGGGGACCAGTTCATCGGGTGGGGAGAAGCAACGTGTCTAAAGGGTTCATGGCGCGCGGCCGGTGTCGCGCTTTCGGGGCAATTGCATTGGTCGTTTTGATGGCGGGCTGCGGTCGCAGCGCGCCGCCGCCGGCGCCCGCAGCTGCGCCCGCGACACCGCCCGTGAACACGCAGGCGGCCGAAGTGGTGAAGCTGCCGGACATTCCGACGCAGTGGACGAACGACAAGCCGATCGGCAGCGGCGCCCCCGGCGTGACCGACGCGCAGTTGCTCGCCGGCACCGCCGATCCGAAGCAGTGGCTGTTGTACGGCGGCGACTACACGAACCAGCGTTTCAGCCCGCTGAAGCAGCTATCGCCGGCGACGGTGCCGAACCTGCAAGTCGCGTGGATCTTCCCGACCGGCACCTTCGGCCAATTCGAAGTCTCGCCGGTCGTCTACGACGGCATCATGTACGTCACGTCGTCGTACAACCGCATCTTTGCGCTCAATGCGGCGACCGGCGAATTGTATTGGCGCTACGACCGCAAGCTGCCGGAAGACACGCGCCTCTGCTGCGGCCCGGTGAACCGCGGCGTCGGCATCAAAGGCGACACCGTGATGATGGCGACGCTCGACGCGCACCTGATCGCGTTCGACCGCCTCTCGGGCAAGATCAAGTGGGACGTCGAGATCGCCAACTACAAGGACGGCTACAGCGCGACGTCGGCGCCGTTCGTGCTCGGCAACAACGCGATCATCGGCGTCGCCGGCGGCGAATACGGCGTGAAGGGCTTCTTCGACGCGTACGACATCGAAACCGGCAAGCGCGTGTGGCGCCACTACACCATGCCGCAGAAGCCGGGCGATCCCGGTGCGGATTCGTGGGCGGGCACGTCGTATGAAGCGGGCGGCACACCGGCGTGGACGCAAGGCGCCTACGACAAGGACACGAACACGCTCTATTGGACGACCGGCAACCCCGGACCGGATTGGAACGGCGACGATCGCGCCGGCGACAACCTCTTCGCCGACAGCGTGATGGCGGTCGACCCCGCGACCGGCGACATGAAGTGGTACTTCCAATTCACGCCGCACGACGTGTGGGACTACGACGGCAACACGCAGATCTTCCTGGTCGACATCAATTTCAAAGGCAAACCGGTCAAGGCGTTGGTGCAGGCCGATCGCAACGGCTACTACTACATCCTCGACCGCACGACCGGCCAGTTCCTGCAAGCGACGCAGTACGTCGAGCAACTGAACTGGGCGACGATCGACGACAAGGGTCGCCCGATCGTCAATCCGAAGGCGATGCCGGACGAAGAACCCGATACGCGCGTATGTCCGGGCAACATGGGTGGTATGAACGGGGCGTGGACCGGCGCGCTGAACCCGAATCTGAAGACTCTGTTCATTCCGGCGATCGAGGCCTGCCAACAGTTCATCAAGGGCATTCCGATTCGCTCGAAGGGCAATCCGTACATGGCCGGATTGCCGGAGACGACCGACGTCACCGCGCAAAAGGCGTACGGCAACTTGAATGCGATCGACGTCGCGACTGGAGAGATCCGTTGGCGCTATCGCGACAAGGACCCGATGGCGGGCGGTGTGCTCGCGACGGCGGGCGGCGTGGTGATCACCGGCACCGGCGACGGTCACGCGATCGCGCTCGACGCGACCAACGGCAAAGTGCTGTGGAAATTCAAAGTCGGCGGCGGCGTGCGCAGCCAACCGGTCGCGTATCAGGTCGGCAACGACACGTTCGTCGCGCTCGGCGCCGGCAACTGGGCGACGATCACCGCGTTCCAGGGCGGTACCGTCAACATTCCGGAAGGGGGCACGCTGGTCGCCTTCAAACTGCCGTCGAAGTGAAGTCGTGGCTGCTGCGCGCGTGGGCCGACTCGTCGCCGTCGCCGTCATCGGTGCGCTGACGGCGGCGTGTTCGCCGCCGTCGGCGCAAGAGTCGCCGGCAGATCGCTTCGCCAAAGACCCGGCGGCGGTGAAGCGCGGCAAGGGCATCTTCGTCGGCACGTGCGCGGCGTATTGCCACAGTTTGAAGAAGGACAACCGCGACGCGCCGTATCTGTTCGACTGCGAGTGGCTGCACGGCGGCAGCGACGCGGAGATCCACAACACGATCGTCAACGGCGTGCCGGGCACGCGGATGGTCGGTTTCGGCAACAGTTTTCCGCAGGGCGACGACGACGTTTGGCGCGTGATCGCGTTCCTCAAGACGAACCGCGAGGCATGCAGCGCACCGTAGTGCATTCGGGCGCGCGGACGTTGCTCGGCGTTGCCTGTGTCGGTGCAATTGCCGCCAGCGCCGGTGATCTCCTGATGCTGTACGTCGGCAACGCGCAGCGGCCGGAACTTCACCTCGCCGCCCCGGCGCCGGCGCTGCTGTGGATCGGCGCGGTGCTCGGTGTGATCGGAATTCCGCTTTACGGTTTGGGCTACGTCGGACTGCGCGAACGATTCGCGCGGCGCGCGGCGATCGGCGCCAACGTTCTCGCCAGTGCGGGCATCGCCGCGTGCGTGACGGGCGCCGCGGTGCACGCGCTGACCGCGCTCGCGATCGACGCGTCGCTCGGTACGAACGCGCCGTCGCAAGCGCCGCTCGACGCGGTGGCCGGCACGCGCGGCGCGCTCGGTACCAGCTGGCTCGTCTGCGGTATCGCGTTCGTCGCGGCGTCGGTCGCGTTCGCCTATTTGCAGGCAAGGTACGCGGCCGGCCGTGCGCGTTGGCTCGCCGTCGCGAATCCGCTCCTGATCACCGTCGCGTTGGTCGCGTTGTCGGTGCCGTTCGAGTGGGGGCGTTCGTTCGTCGCGCCGGCAGGGCCGAATCTTTCGCACGTCGCGTTTTTCCTGCTTTGGTCGGCGCGACTGGCGGTCGTGACGGAGGTCGAGTAGATTGCCGCCGGCGCGCGCGGCGCCGGTTTTTTTCGATGCCGCGCGCGTAACGTCGAACCACGAGAGGCCACGCATGGGCCGCATTTTCGAAGTCCGCAAGCACACGATGTTCGCGCGCTGGAATCGCATGGCGAAACAGTTCGCGAAGATCAACAAAGACGTCGCCATCGCAGTGAAATCCGGCGGCAGCGATCCCAGCAGCAACCCGGCCTTACGCCGTGTCTTGCAGAACGCGCGTTCCGTGAACATGCCGAAGGACAAGGTCGAGGCGGCGATCCGCCGCGCGTCCGGTGCCGACGCGAAAGACTACGAAGTGGTGATCTACGAAGGCTACGCGCCGCACGGCGTGGCGGTGATCGTCGAGACCGCGACCGACAACACGAAGCGCACCGTCGCGAGCGTACGCAGCATCTTCACCAAGTACGGCGGCAATCTGGGTACGACCGGCTCGGTCGATTTCATGTTCAAGCGGATGGGCGTGTTCCGGTTGAACCCCGACGGCATCGATCAAGACGATCTCGAGCTGTATTTGATCGACCACGGCCTCGAGGAAATGGGCGAGAGCACCGGCGAAAAGGGCGAACCGCAGCTGGTGGTGCGGTGCGCGTTCGAGGAATTCGGCAACGTACAGAAGGCGCTCGAAGAGCGCGACATCACGCCGCTGTCGGCGGAACACGAATACATCTGCATCGCGCCGACCCACCTACCGGAAGATCAGGCGACCGAAGCGCTCGAACTGATCGACAAGCTCGAGCAGGACGATGACGTGCAGCGGGTGTTCCACACCGTCGCGTAGACTTCGCGTCAGTTCGCTCGTTGCAGCAACCGCCAGCCCCATGCGCTCGCCGGCTTCTGCACCGTCCGCTCCGCGATCAAGTGTTTCGCTAGATTGCGTTGGCCCGAGCGCAACGCGGCCTCTATCACCGTCAGCGTGATCAGGTCGCGCTGCGCGTGGCTACCGCCGAACGTATAGGCGCGGTCGCGGATCGGCAGCGCGTGGCCGATCGCGCCGGCGTAGTCGCCGTCGGCGAACGCGATGATCGCCTTCGCCAGAGGCAAGCCGACGTCGGCCGTCATCGCGGCGTTCGCACCGCGCTGTTGGCCAACGATCGCGTCGAGGCGCTCGATCCAGTCGCGTGCTTCGGCGATCGCACCGGATGCGCACAGCGCCATCGCCGCGTGGGCATCGTTGAACGCGTAGAAGCCGCGTTCGTCGTCTGCGCGGCCGCGCCACACGTCGGCGACGACCGCGGCGCGCGCTGCGACGTCGACGCCGTCGAGATGCAGCCGCCACAAGAGCGACGATGCATCCACCAGCACGACGCACGCGTCGTTGCGCGCCGGGTAAATCTCGTGGTCGAACAGTTCGAAGATCGCGCCGTAGTCCTGCGTATCGAGGTGGAACAGCGCGAGATGCCAGAAGTTGTGGAAGGCGAACGTGCTGCCGGGCGCCCAGTCGCGACGGCGGCCGTCGAGCCACGCGATGCCGTCGTCGATGCGGCCGGTCATCTCCATGACGTGCGTCACCGCGTGCACCGCCCAGCCGTCGCGCGGTTCGAGCTCAAGCGCGCGGCGGCCCGCGTCTTCGGCTTCCGGATACTGATTGGATTCCTCGAGGCCGAACGCGTGCATGCCGAGCACGTACGAATAGCCGGGCACGTTCGCGTCCCACGCGGGCAGCACGCGCGCGACGCGGTTGCGCAGGTTCAACGCGTCGCCGCGGAAAAAGTCCCAGAGATGGGCGGTCTGCAAGGTGACGACGTCGCGCGGCTGTTCGACCAACACTTCTTCGAACACCGGGCCCGCGCCGTGCCAGTCGCCGTCGGCGAGCAGATGCAGCGCGCGCTGCAGCCCCTTCTCGCGCTCGTTGGCGGGTGTGCGAATCGCCTCGGCCGCAGCCAGACTGCGGCGCGCCGGGCCGACCGCGCGGCGCTCGCCGGCGGTCAACAGGATCGCTGCGCGAAAGAGGTGCGCGGCGCGAAAGTCCGGATGTTCGGCCAGTACCTCGTCGAGTGCAGCGATCGGATCGCCGACGTAATTCTGGAAACTCCGCAACGCCGATTCGTAGCCGGCGAGCGCCGCGGGGCTGGCGTACGACAGTGGAATACCGCGAGCGTCGTTCACGACCGCGGGTTCCTACGGGAGGAGATTGGGTCGCGTCGATCGTACGTGTTCATCGGTGTACCTCGTCGTTTTGACGTGGCCAGCATCGAGCCCGGAGATGGGGACGAGCGAGGAAATGCACGTGGAAACGCGATCACGCACCGACGACGTCGATCGGCGTGATGCGCCCGAGCGCCGTTTCGATCGCCGACCCGGCTGCAAGGCACAGGTCCTCGCGGAACCGGTCGCCGATGACCTGCACGCCGGTCGGCAGCCCCGCGGCGACACCGGTCGGTACGCACACGACCGGCAGCCCCAACAAGTTCATCGGGGTGACGAAGCGCATCAGGTTGACCACGTCGGCGGCGGCGCCGGCATTGCGCACGTCGTAGCCGTGCTCGAACTGCGGTTCGCACCACGTCGGGCCGACGATGATCGGATAATCCGCGAAGAACTCGGACCACGCGCGCGCGATCTGGTGGCGTTTGATCATCAGCATGACGCTGTCGGCGTACGTCGACGGGCCAAACAGATCCATGAAGGCGCCGAAAAAAGCGTTTGCGTCATGCGACATCACCGCCGTCACTTGTTCGCGCAGCACGCCGAACTCCCACGACAACCAACGGCCCCACGTTTGGACGGCATCTTCGACCATCGGCGGCGCGATCTCTTCGACTGCGTAACCCGCTGCGGCGAGTGCGGCGCCGGCGCGTTTGACGGCATCGCGCAGCGCCGGTGCGGTCGTGCCGCCGGGCGGATGCGGTACCAACGCGACGCGCACCGGTGTCTGCGGTGCGGGCGCGCAGAGCGGTGCCGGATATGACATCGGGTCGCGCGGATGCGGCCCGGCGAGGATCGACAGCGCGAGACGCAGATCCGCGACCGTGCGCGCCATCGGACCTTGCACCGCCATCATCTGCGACACGAGCGGGCCGCTCGCCGGTTCGAGGCTCGACGCGTGCGGGATGCGCCCGAACGACGGCTTCAACGATGCGACGCCGCAGCAGAACGCTGGGTTGCGCAGCGAGCCGCCGATGTCGTTGCCGAGTCCGATCGGACTCATGCCGGTCGCGAGCGCGGCCGCTTCGCCGCCGCTCGAGCCGCCGACGGTGCGCGCGAGATTCCACGGATTGCGCGTGAGGCCGTACAGCGCGCTGTCGGTGTGCAAGCGCAGGCCCATGTCCGGCATGTTGGTGCGGCCGATGGGAATTGCGCCGGCTGCCTTCATGCGCTCGACCATCGGATGATCCAGCGCCGGCATTGCGTTCGCGAACATCGGCACCGCGTGCGTGGTCGGTTGGCCGACGAGGTCGATGTTGGTTTTGATGCTGAGCGGAACGCCGTGCAGCGGTCCGCGACGTTCGCCGCGCTTCGTCTCACGGTCGGCGGCATCGGCATCGGCCCGTGCGGAGCGCTCGAGCACGACCGGCATCGCGTTGATCTGCGGGTTCACCGCGGCGATGCGTTCGAGATGGGCGGCGACGACTTCGCGCGACGAGACGTCGCGGCGCGCGATCAACGCGGCCAATTCCATTGCCGATTTGCGCCACAGCAGGTCGCCCACGTCGTCTCCTCCGTTTTGAATGCGAATGGCTAGTGTAGTGGCGCGTCATGCGGTGCGACACCGCGTCCTACGGTCGCGCACACGGGCACCGATGGTTGCGATTCGGCGCGACGCGGTTCGATGCACGAAGCTTTGCGGTTATCCTGCGCGCTCGTCGCGCGGGGTCAGCGCGCTGCGCGCCACCGTTCGCGCGGACCTGGCTGTATGAACAGCGAGGAAAGGGCGGGGCAAGGAGTATCGATGGCATCGAGGTTCGGTCAGCGTATTCGCCGGGCTTGCGCGGTCGCGAGCCTCATCGGCCTCGTTGGTTGCGACGGCAGCATTCACGGTGCCACCGATTTGCCGGCCACGAACGAATTCGTCGCAGCGGGCTGCGTGCAGATCGACGGCTACGACGGCGACGCAATGGAGCCGTTCATCGAACCGCGCAGCGGCGCGCTGCTGTTCAACAACAGCAACGCGAAACCGAACCTCACGGATCTCTTCTGGGCGAAGCGGGTCGACGACGGTCACTTCACGTTCGTCGGCAAGATCGAAGGCGCCAATTCCGATGCGCTCGACGGCGTACCGAGCGTCGACGAAGACGGCAACTTTTATTTCATATCGACGCGTTCGTATGCCGACACGTATTCGACGATCTATCGCGGCCATTGGTCGAACGGCACCGTGACGCGCGTCGAATTGGTGCGCGGCGTTTCGCGCGGGCATGCGCCGTACGTCGACTTCGACGCGGAGATCAGCCGCGACGGCGACTCGCTGTACTTCGCCGAAGGCGTGTTCAAAGGCGGTCCGATTCCGGTTTCGGCCGACATCGTGATGGCGCACCGGCGCGGCGACGGCTTCGTCGTCGACACGTACAGCGACGTGTTGCTCGGAACGGTGAACACGCCGGCGCTCGAATACGCGCCGGCGATCTCGGCGGACCGGCGCGAACTCTTCTTCACGCGCCTCGACAAGGAGGCGCGTACGGTCGGCATCTATCGCGTGAAGCGCATCGGCGCGGCGCAGCCGTTCGGCAAAGCGGAGCGGGTGGCCGCAGCTGACGGTTTCGTCGAGGCGCCGGCGCTGAACCCGGACGGCACCGTGTTGTACTTCCATCGCCTCGACGCCGGTCGCTTCCACATCTGCATGGCGAGCCGCGTCAAAGCGAAATCTTGAACGAAGGCACGCCGCGATCCGGTGTCCTGTGCCGGCGCTCGCTCGCCGCAGTCAGCTGATCTTGTAGGCGCTGCCGACGCGGCGCTGCAGCTCGTCCTTCGACACGTCTTCGAACGGCGTCGCGATCATCCAACGATGGCCGAACGGATCTTTGATGGTGCCCGAGCGTTCGCCGTACGGCTGATCTTGCACGGCGCGTTGCACGGTTGCGCCGGCGGCCGCCGCGCGCGCGACCGTCGCGGCCGCGTCGCGCACTTGCAGATGCAACGTCATCGGCGTGCCGCCGAGCGTGTCCGGACTCAGTACGTCGATCTCCGGATGCTCGTCGGACAGCATGATCTGCGCACCATCGATCGAGATCTCCGCGTGACCGATGCGGCCGCCCGGCTCCGTGTAGCGCGCACCGCTCTCGATCGCGCCGAACACGTTCTTGTAGAAATCGATCGCGCGCGCGGCGCCTTTGACGGTGATGTACGGGACGAGTGGGCTCGGCATGGTCGTTACCTCGCGAGTGAGCCGGCCGACGCCGGCGGGTTGTGTTCGAAACGGCGGCGCAGCGACGTCAGGTTCTGCGCCCAGAGATCCGCCTTCATGTATTCGAAATCACGGCCGGCTTTGCCGTGTCGCGCCGGATGATCCGCGCGTAGAGCGTTCCAGCCGCGATGCTCCACCGACACGCGGGTGCCGCCGGCGATCGCTTCGAAGCGCACGTCGACTTCGGTCGACTCGTCGCCTTTGAAATTCGGTATGCGCCAACCGAGCACGAGACGCTTGCCGCGCTCCCAATGCACGACGCGACCGATCACGAACGCGCTGCCGTCGGCGTATTCCTCGAGCAGGCGTCCCGTCGGACCCGGCTCGAACCGCAACTTGCCGTCCCACGGCGCGCGAAAGCGGTGCTGCGGTCCGCGCAGCCACCAGGCATCGATCTCGCTGGTGAAGACGTCGAACGCGAGGTCCGGGTCGGCCGCGACCTCGATCGACACGACGACGGCCGTATTCGTCATTTGCGCGGACTCGACGGCCGCCGCGTTCGGCGCGCCTTTCGTGGACTGTCAGACGGACCGTCGGGCGCCTTGCCCGCGGCCGCGTCGGCGGCGGCTTTGAACGACGCGAGCTGGTCGTTCCAGAACGCGCCGACGTCGCTGAGCCAATCGCGCAGTTCCTCGAGCCGCTGCGGCCGCAGCCGGTAGACCCGCACGCGCGCATCGTCGCCGGTACGGTCCTCTTCGACCAGAGCGCTGCCGCGCAGCACCTTCAGATGCTTGCTGACGAGCGGCGGACTCGCATCGAGCAGCGTCGCGATCTCGCCGGCGCGGCGCGGCTGCACTTTCAACAGTTCGACGATGCCGCGCCGCATCGGATCGGCCAGAGCAATCAGCGTGTCGTCGATGGCGGGCGTCGCGGCGGCTTTCGGCATGTCGATAAATCATTTCTATTTCGTATAATATTTAACAGAAATGGAAAATAAAATCAAGCCTCAACGATCGCTGCGTGGCCGCCAGGCCTTCAACGTCGCTTCGAACTTCTGCCTCACCGTCATCCGGTCGTCCGACATCGCGTCGAGGATGTCGGAGAGGCGCTTCGATTTCACGATCGTGTACAGCGTCAGCCACCCGGTCGCGATCAGCACCAGCGTGAAGAACCAGAACCGCTCGCTGAACGGCGCGTCGGCGTCGGCGATCAAGTTCATACCGAGGAAGCCGGTCGAGATCGTACCGATCAAGCCGAAGATCGTGACGACCGTGAGGCGCAGCACCGTGTTCGCTTGGCGACGCAGACTGTCGCTGTCGAGGTATTCGTCCATGTCGTGGATCTGTTCCTTTACCTCGGCGTACAGCGGATCGAGACCGAGGTGTTCGGCGCACATCTTGAAGAGCGCTTTCGCGGTCGTTTGCTCCGAAATGTCGTGGAACCAATATCGGTGCGTGAAGCGCAGGAAGATCTCGAATCGCTGTCGAATGATCCGCTTGAAGCGTTTCACCGAATCGGGGTTCCCGACTTCCAATCGTTCCAGCGCGTGCACGAGTTGGTCCGACATCATCAGCAGGGCTGCTTTCTGGAAATGCGCGATCATGAAGATCAGGAAGTGTTGGTGGCGAAACTGCGCCAACACGCCCGTGTCGGTATTCGTGAAGAACGGCCAGTTCGCGTCGCCGACGACGGTGAGCCCGTGGCCGCAGCAAAGATAACGCGTGTTGTTGCCGTCGCTGCCGTCGCCGCCGGCGGTCCAGTAGCGGTCGTAACAGTAGCGTTGTTCGAAGTCGGCGACGTAGTTCGACGGAAACGGCGCGACCGCCGAATCGCCCTTTGCGGCGACGAGCCCGAGCCGAACGAAGTCGTTGCGCGTCAGCGCGCGAGGATCGTCCATGCCGATGTACGCCATCAACGGCATGCGGTAGTACTCGATCTGCCGATAGCGGATCGAGCCCGGCCGACCGGTTTGGTCCTGCACCAACGGCGCGAGCAAGTACGCCCAGTGCGACGCGATACGCGGCACGCGATGCTGGCCGACGAACGTGAGGAATTTCTCGCGCTCGCCGGAATCGGACACGGCGAGCACGGCGCCGTTCACGTCGAGCCATTCGACGCGATGCATCGAGTGGATGCCTTGGCCGCTCGCCTCCCAACCGGCCGGGTACGCGCGGCCGAAGCGATGCAACACCTCTTGCACGGTGTCGAGCGACAGATCGTCGGCATACACCTCGACGTTCAACAGCACGATGTCGATGTCGAGGAAGAAATACAGGTCGATGTGCGCGATCAGCAACTCGAGCGGCGTTGCGTCGGCGTTCGTCGTGACGCGCACGGCGGCGATGTCGTTGCGCCGGAATACGCGCATCGGCGAATTGCCGGGCGCGTACGGGTCGGCGTTGCCCTCCCCATAGAGGAATCGTTGGACGTACGGCAGGAACGTGACGAGTTCGTTGTAGTGGCGTTCCTGATAATGACCGGGTGCGCCGCCGAACTCGTCGATGACTTCGCGCCACGGGTGATCGGCGCCGGTTGCCTGCAGCAGTTCCCAATGCCGTTGTACTTGAGCGCCGTCGCGCAGCGGAATCAGCTGCAACGGCCACAGCAGGATCTGCCGGAAGCGGCGGACGTGGTTCGCCGAATGCACCGTGGTGTCGTTCATCTTCGAGTTGCCCCCGCCGACGAGCGTAGCAGGGTCGGCATGGGTGCAGAAAGGCACGGCGTTCATTGACCGGTCCGACCCTGCCGGCGAACAATCCGGCGCATGTACGAAGAGCTCGTCAATCGGCTGCGGCAATCGGACAACACGTCGATTCGTTGGAAGCTGCACGTCGACGTGCTGGGCGAAGATCCGTCGTCGAAGGCGATGCGGCGATTGCAGGACGAGATCCGCGACGGTCCGATCGTGCGCACACTGCTCGCGCACCGCGATGCTGACGGTCGCATTCGGACGCGCCGCGACGTCTACGATAAGTGGCACGGCGCACATTGG
>DASRZO010000107.1:0-4482 GCA_035686405.1 Pseudomonadales bacterium
GCGTACCAGCGACTTCCCGGGACCGCGCTCAATCCATGCGCGACGATGCTGACGAGCACGGTCGCGATCACGGTGTAGCGAATCGTCTCGGTGTCCGAGCCGACGCCGGCCGCGTCGAGATACACCAAGCCGAGTACCACCGAGGCGAGGCCGCGCGGGCCGAACCAACCGACGAACGCGATCGTCGCGGTCGCGAGGCGCGTGCCGATGAACGCGAACGCGACCGGCACCATTCGCACGACGGTCAGGCTCAACGCCGCATAGACGAAGTGCGCGACGGTGAAGTGCGCGAAGTCGCGCGCGACGACGAGCCCGAAGAGGAAGAACACGAAGAAGTCGAACAGCTGGCCCCACTCTTCGGTGAATTCGACGCTGTGTTCGCAAGCCTCTTGGAAACGGATTTGCACGGCGAGACCCGCGACGAACGCGGCGATGAACATGCTCGCGCCGGTCGCTTCCGACAACAGCACGCAGGCGAGCGGCAACGCGACGAGACCGAGTTGGCGCATCGGCGCGGCCATCCACCCGCGCCGGATCGCGCCGGCGAGCAGCCAACCGCCGCACCCACCGACCGCGAGCCCGACCGCGGTGCCGTAACCGAGTTGCTCCAACAGGAAGCGCCCGAGCACCGCGTGCGCCGGATCCGTGGTCTGCGCCGCGAGCGCGACGAAGAGCATCAGAAACGGCACGGACAGACCGTCGTTGAGCCCCGCCTCGACGTTGAGCGCCTCGCGAATCCGTTCCGGCACCAGCGGGCTGTTGACGATCACCGCGCCCAGGCCGGCGTCGGTCGGCGCCAGGATCGCGGCCAAGATTCCCGCGTCCCAGATCGACATCCCGCGAAAGACCAGCAGCGCCGCGACGAGACCGAGCGCAATCGTCAGCAACATGCCGACGCTCAAGAGACGCGCCGGCAAGTTCCGATTACCCGACAGCGAACTCAACGCGACCCGCGATGCATCCGAGAACAGCGTGAGCACGAGGCCCACCTCGGCGATCAACAAGAACCCGGAGCGATCGAGCGCGAGTTCGCGCATACCTTCCGGCAACGCAAGCGCAATCGCTCCGGCGGCCGCAAACAGCATCGGCGCGGTGAGTACGGTCTGCTCGAGCCGTTTCGACACGAGGCTATACAGCAACACCGTCGCGACGAACGCTCCGATCAGTTCCACGTCACTCGATTCCGGTTGCGCCGAAGAGCGCGATCATCTCCGATCGTCGCGCACGTGACGAATCGCCGTCAGGCCGGCCACGGCTCGGCCCACGCCGGAATGCGGTTCAAGCGGTCGAGCCAGCGGACGACGTTCGGGTAGTCGCGCATCGGCATCGCGGATTCGCGCCAATAGCGCGCCATCGACGCAGCTTGGAAATCCGCGATCGTCAGACGTCCGCACGCGAGGTACGCGCGCCCGGCGAGATGCCCGTCGAGCACCGCGGCGAAACGGTTGAAGTCCGCACCGCTGCGCGACAGGAACGCCGCGTCGGGCGGCCCCATGCCGAACGTCGATTTCACGATGTGCTCGAAATAGAACGGCGACACCGCCGGCGACCAATGGCCGTCGTTCCACGACAGCCACCGCAAGACCTCGACCTGCTCGGCGGGTTTCGTCGCAGGCCATAGGTCGGAGCCGGCCTTGATGCACAGATGGGCCATGATCGCCGAGGACTCCGTCAGTACCGTGTCGCCGTCGACGAGCGTCGGCGCCTTCATGTTCGGATTGAGCGCCGCGTATTCCGGCGTGCGCAGGCCGCCGCCCATCAAGTCGACCTCGATGCACTGCGCGGGAATGTTCAGATACTTGACGAGCGCCAGCACCCTGAGCGGTGCTTGCGCCTTGATCCAATAGACCTCCATCGCGACTCCTTCGAAAAAGCCTGCCGTCACGATACGACGAACGGCGGCGGCGCGATTCGACAGCGCCAGCCGTTCATTTTTCGCAAACCGATTTCGAAGAAGGAGCCGGTGCGGCCGGACGGATCGCCGGGGTACGGCGATACCACCCGCCGCGGCCGCTCAGAACCGGTAGCCGACGTTGATGCCGTACACGAACGGATCGATGTCCACGTTCCCCACGTCGCTACCGGCGACGTGCGTATCGGTCGTCAAGTGGATGTAGCGGAAGTCGAGGTTCACCAACCAATGTTCGTTGATCGCGAAGTCGATCCCGCCGTCGAGTGCGAGCCCCATCGAATCGTCGAAGCGCACGTTCACCGGCGCATCGAGATGCGCGTTGTCGAACATCGTGTAGTTCAGGCCGACGCCGACGTACGGCCGAATGCGCCCATCCGGCACGAAGTGGTATTGCACCGACAACGTCGGCGGCAACTGATCGACGTGCCCATCGACGCGCGCGTTACCGACGCTGACGGTGAAGTCGTGCTGAAACGGATACGCGCCCAACAGTTCCACTGCGACGTTCGGCGTGAAGAAGTAGCTCACGTTGAACGTGAAGCCCCACTGGCTGTCGACGCTGACCGGCGCGCCGGGCCCGATGTCGAGCGAGCCGTTGTCGGATTTCGGTTGGATCAGCGATCCGCCGGCGCGGACCAACCAATCGCCGCTCTCGTTCGCCGACGCGAACGGTGTTCCGAACATCACGCCGAGCGTCGCGGCACCGACCGCGACTGCGCGCAACGATGAAATGTGCATGGCTACCTCGATGACTGCTGTAGTTTGTTCGAGGTGAATGCTGCTTCATCGAACCAACATCCTGAATAAGGGGATTACCGTAATTGGGCTGCGGTACGGAGCGCTCTTCAGTCGATGATCTCAATACGACCAGAAGCACTGCGTACCGGGCTCGGCGGTCTCCGACGGCACGTCGACGCGACTGACGTTGCCGGCATCGTCACTGACGAGGCGCCGGATTCCAACGCTGCAATACGCCGCAGCGTCGGCGCGTTGCTCCCGCGGAACCTGCACATCGGTGCGAATTTCGTACTGCTCGCCGTCCTCGGGTACGAACGACATCGCAACCCGACAATAGGAACCCGCGTCGCCCATCACGACGATCTGGAACAGGAAACGCGTGTCCGCCTGAATGATCCGCTCCGCGCGTTTCGGATCCGGCGTCGAATGCCCGCCGAGCATGTTCAAGTTGCTCGTCTCCCATCCGCTTTTGCGTACCCAACTGGGGGACCCGATCAACGCGAGGTTGCGCTTCGTGCACTGCTCCGGGAACGCGTACACGAGCGCAAAGTACGCATCCGTCTCGATTTCGAATCTCACCTCGGCAATCGGAACGCCGGGTGGCGGCGCGTAACGCGGCGGGCCGAACGGATTGCATGCACCGACCAACAGCGAAAACGCTACGACCGCCGCGCGCAGCGCCGGCCGTCTCATCGACCGATCTTCGCCTCGGCCGCGCGCATTCGTGCGAGGCTCGCCGCCGTCGGACGCGTCGACCCGTGCGTGATCACCAGATCGTCGCGCAGCACGATCGTCGTCGTCGCGGACGCCGTGCCGGTCTTCTTCTGGCAATCGAGGCAATGGCACGCGTGCGTGAAGAGCGGCGGCGCGTCGAGCCGATAGCGGACCGCGTCGCACACGCAACGGCCGGTCGCGAGCGGATTTGGCAAGCGCGGTCCTTCGCCGACGCGGGACGTCACCACGGCAGCACCGTCAGCGGCCAGCACGCGGCCCACCGCGCCGTCTTCTCTCGATACACCTGCGGCAGTTCGCGCCGCCGATTCGGTCGCACGACGCGATCGAACACATCGCGAAAGCCGAACGGCGCGTAGACATCGATCGCCTCGCCGCGCGAACACAGACCGATGCACGAACACTGAATGAGGAAGTGGTCGATGCCGTCGCGACTGCTGCGCAGCGGCGGGCAATCCGTTCGAAACTTGTCCGCATACCAAAGGTGCACGCGGGCTTGATTGCGCACCTGCACGTCGACGCCGAGATCGGCGAACGTCGCAGCGCAGCGACGAATCACCGCGTCTTCCGCCTCCCAGCTCAAGTCCGATGCGTCGTAGTAGAAGACGTCGTAGTCCAAGATATCGGCCGCGGGCTCCTTGCCCGACAGACAATTCCACACGGTTTGGAAGAGACAGCCGGACACCAAATGGCCGTCGGGCAAATCGAGTTCCGCCAACCGCCGCACGATCATCTCGTTGTTCGGATTGCGAAACGCGAGATCGACGAAACGCGCTTCGTCGGCGTAATCGTGTCGCGGCGAACCGGCATCCATCGCCGTCATGCCGGCTCGACGATGAATTGAACGGACGGCAGTCGTTGCATCCGCATCTCCAACCAACTCGCTAAAGGGGCTGCGCCAGCGGATCGAGGTCGATCTGAACGAGCGTGCCGGTGAACTTCGGCGCCGTCGGTCGCAGGCGGCCGAACACGTCGGCGCGATGCGCCGGTTGGTCTTCGATCGCGCGGCCGATGCCGGTCAACGTTTCGCCGCGCACCAATAGTTGCACACGTCCGCCGGCGCCGCGGAGCTCGTGCCACCAACGTCCGTCGGCGCCGGC
>DASRZO010000108.1:0-8819 GCA_035686405.1 Pseudomonadales bacterium
GGCCGCGGCGATAGCCTTCGAACACCCCGCGCCACGCCGCGCGCCAGCCGATCACACGCGCTGCGTTGCGCAGGCCGAACGCGACGATCGTGCCGATGCCGCGGTTGCGGGTCTGCGCGTACGTGAACGCGAGGATGCACAACTCGCCGAACGAGTCGCGGCCGTAGCCGGTGACGATGTGCCAGAGATCGTGCATGTCGCGCAGTTGCGTGCCGTAGAAGCGTTGGTCCGGATCTTCATCGAGCGGGCGGCCGGCGCTTGCGTCGACCAAGCCGTCGGCGCTCAGATCCTCGCGCTCCATGAACGCCAAGTACGCGCGACCGAGCGATTCTGCCGGCAACGATCGGAGATACGCGCGATCGCGCAGCGTCTCGATGATCGGGTGTTTATCGGCGAGTAAGCGCTTACCCATCGGTTCGTCGCGCAGACGGGCGAGACCACGTTGACCGGCGTCGCCGGCGAGGGCGTCGATGATCTCGAACACTTGATCCGTGCGTTCCGGGTCCTGCATGAGATTGCGGATTGCTCGCAAAGCGCGACGGGGTTGTACGCGGGTTTGGACTACCGTCATGATGGACTCCTCTGTCGACAGCGATGTTGATAGGGCTGGCATCCTACCGTTGTCAACATGAATGTCAATAACAATCTACATTGTTGTCTATAAATGATCGGCGAAGGTGGCTATAGATGGTGATGACGAAACGGGTACGGCGCAGCGCGGCGACCGCGCGGAGCGCGGTGCTCGATGCGGCGGAGCGGCGGCTGCGCGAGCACGGCCTCGACGGCCTCGCGATCGCGGACGTTGCCGCCGACGCCGGCATGTCGCACGCGACGCTGCTGCATCACTTCGGCAGCAGCGATGGCATGCGCGTGGCGCTGATCGAGCGGATGGCGACGAATCTGCTCAGTGAAATCACCGAGCTCATGCAACGCAACGACGTCGACCGTCACGGCGACGAGTTCTACGTGCACCTCTTCGCCGCGTTGTCGGGCGGCGGGCACGCGAAGCTGATTGGATGGCAGAGTCTCATGGGTGCCTCGGAGCCGCCGATGGGCAACGAGTCGCGCGTGTTGTTTCGGCAGGTGCTCGACGGATTGCGCGTGCGACTGATGTCGTATGGCCGCGACCCGACCGCCGCAGAACGAGAAGCGCGCTTCATCGTGCTGTTGGTCGTGTCGTCGGCCATCGGCTTCGGCATCGGCAGAAAGCCGTTGCTCGACGACGTGGGGCTGACCGATACGACCGAGCCCGAGTTCGCTCGTTGGTTGAGCCGGGTGGTCTCCGGCGTGATCCAGCGCGACGGAGCGGTCTGAGGTTCAGCGTGCGGCGCGCGTCGCCCGTCTCTTCGCGGGGCGTTTCTCGGCCGGTTCTTCGCGGTTTGCGGCGCGCGGCCGTTTGCGCTCGTTGGGCGTGCTCTTCGCGCCGCCGGCGATGCTGTCCTTCAGGTACTGCAACAGATCGACGATCTGCGCGCCGCTCGAGTCTTCGAACCGCACGTCGCTGGCGGCGATGACGTCGGTGCCTTGGCTGCGTTTCTTCTCGATCAACTCGAGCAAGCGCTGCGTGTGTGTATCGTCCAGTTCGTCCGCTCCGAGCGCGTCGGCGCGCAACGCATCGATCTGCTTCTCGAACGCATCGACCGCCGTTGCATCGGCCGCCTTGCTCGGCGCGACGCCGATGTCGTCCGTCGAGCGCAATTCGTCGGCGAAACGCAGCGTCTCCGCTCGCAGCACGCCGCCGCTGGCGATGATCGCGACGAGATATTGTTTGCCGCGCATCACGAAGGTCGCAATGCCCGCGCGCCGACGATCTTCCATGATGCGCGCGAGCAACCGGTATGCCTTGCCCGACTTTTTGTTCGGCACCAGGAAATAGCCGTGCTCGAAGTGCATGGGATCGATGTCGTCGAGCGGTACGAAGCGCGTCAAATCGATCTCTTGCGAGAGCTTCGGTGCGAGCGCCTTGAGTTCGTCGTCGGTGACCACCACGAACCGATCCTTCTCCACTTCGTAGCCGCGCACGATGTCGGACGATTCGAGCGCTGCGTTGTGTTTCGAGCAAAAGAAACGCCGCTTCAGCGGCGTGCCGTCCGGGCCGAGCATGCGCAACGCGACGCGGCTGGTGCGCTCCGCGGTGATCAGGTTCACCGGAATGCTGACGAGCCCGAATGCCAGGCTGCCCGACCAGAAGCCGCGCACCGCGCTCGCTTCGGGATTCGGCTGCGGCGGCGGAGCGGCCGGCGGCGATTCTGCCGGAGCCGCGCTCTTACGCCGGGGCACCGGTGTCGTCCTTTGCGCCGGCGCCGGCCTTCACCGAGCGCAGACTCGCGGCGAGTGCGGTCGCGAGGTCGGACGTCTTCGCCTTCGTACGCACGACCTTGAGCTTCGGCTGCTTGCCGGCCTTCTTCGATTCGATCAGCGCGAGCACGCGTTCGCGGTAGTCGTCGCGGTACGCGGTCGCATCGAAGTTCTCTTCGAGCATGCCCATCAGCTGCTGCGCCATCGCGAGCTCTTTCGGATCGAGCGGCGGACCCGACGGCAGCGCGAGCGACTCGATCGGCACCACTTCGCCGCTGTGGCGCAGCGACACGAGTAGTAGATTGCCGCCGCGCACGCGCAACGCGCCGACGTAGGCTCTCTTGCGCATCACCCAATGCGCGACGCCTTCGACCTGTTTGCGTTCGAGCGCTTGCGTCAGCGCAGCGTAGTGTTCGTCGGATTCGTCCGGGCCGAGAAAGTACGGTCGGTCGTACCACTGCGGATCGATCGCGCCGACGGGCAGAAACCGCGTCAGCGCGATGTCGCGCGATTCTTCCGGTTCGAGCGACGCGAGCTCGTCGGCTTTGAGCACGACCATGTCGCCGCCGGGCGCCGCGTAGCCGCGTTGGGTGCGCTCGAACGGCACGACGGTGTCGGTGTTCGGGTCGACCAGCGCTTGCGTCACCGGCGCCATGTCTTTCGCGTGCAGCAGGCGAAAGCGGATGTCGTGGTCTTGCACGGCCGAAAAGAGCTTCACCGGTACGCGCATCGCACCGACGCAGAGCACGCCTTTCCACATCGCACGCGCCGCCACCTTGCTTCCTCGGCTCGAGTGGTTGAGTCGCCGCGAACGAGCTTGGCGTCTTCGGTTCGGGCGTGCAAGGGCCGACCGTTCGGCTCGTGACAGCGTCGCGCCTTGAACCTATCGTCGCGGCGAGACTCGTAGGGCCATACCGAAAGGGGTCGGCGATCTATCGGAAGGGAGGCGAATCGACGCCGCGGTCGCGCTGCAATGTTCGCAGCATCTGCTGGGCGCTGACGGCGTTGTCATGGCTCATGTCCGGGCAGGCGGCGGCTGCATTGCACGTCCAGCTCGCGGCGGCGCTCGACCAATTGCGGGCGGGCGGAGTCGAGCTGATCTACAGCAGCGCGCTGGTGCCGCCGGATTTGTACGTCGACGTCGACGCGATCACGCTCGATGCGGTGCGCGAGGCGTTGCCGACGGTCGGCCTCGCGCTGGTGCCGCGCGACCAGCATTGGCTGTTGGTCAGCGGCCCGACCGTCGTCGTGCGCGCACCGGCGCCGACCGAGGCCGCGGACGAAGTGCCGCGCGTCGAAACGATCATCGTCACCGGTACGCGGCACCGGTTGTCGAGCATCGCGAGCGACCAAGCGAACGTATTGTCGGGCGAACAGCTCGATCGGGTGCCGACGCTCGGCGGCGACTCGATGCGCGCGGTCAACATGTTGCCCGGTATGTCGTCGATGGGTGTGTCGGTGAAGCCGCGCATTCGCGGCGGTCTCGACGACGAAACGCTGGTGTTGCTCGACGGCGTCGAGATCCTCGATCCGTATCACTTCGCGAACTATCAGAATCTCTTCAGCGCCATCGACTCGCGCGTCGTCGACGACGTCGACGTCTACAGCGGCGGCTTCCCGGCGCGCTACGGCGGTCGCATGAGCGGCGTGATCGACGTCGATACGCTCCCGCAAACGGACAAGCCGGCGGCCGAAGTCGGCGTGTCGACGTTGTCGGCGTTCGCGAACGCGCGCGACAACGACGGCGATACGACGTGGCTCGCGTCGGGCCGCTTCGGCGAGTCGGACTTGTTGATGGAACGACTTGGCCTGCAAGCGGGAAGGCCGTATTTCTCCGACGTGCTCGCGCGCGTCGGCCACGCGTTTGATGCGGATACGAAGGCGTACGTCGGCGCGTTCAGCACCGACGAGAACATCCGCCTCGACGACGGCGGCCAGCGCGCGTCGTGGCGCAACGACAGCTCGTATCTGTGGACGCGATTCGACACGACGATCGCCGATCGCGTCGACTCGTCTACCGTCGTCAGCTACGTCTCCGCCCGCAACTCGACCCGCAACGACGGTTCCCCCGCCGAACAAGCGAGCGGGTTCCTCGACGATTCGCGCGACACGCAGCGCGTCGAGATGCGCAGCGACTACGGCGTGGCGACCGAGTTCGGCCGTCAGGAGTTCGGCTTCCAAGCCGACTGGACGCGTACGAACTACAGCTCGATTGCATCGATCGATCGCGGCGAATTCGGCGTTCTGCTATCCGGCCAGGCGATCTCGGCACATCAAATCGACATGCAGAAGGCCGGCATGTCCGGCGGCGTGTACTGGAACGGCGACTTCGACGTCACCCCGAGCATCTCGGTGCAGCCCGGCGTTCGGTGGGATCTACAACACGTACAAGCGACGACGGCGGAAATTTCGCCGCGCCTCGGCGTGAAGTGGTCGCCCGACGAACGCGTCACGGCGCGGGTCGACGTCGGACGTTTCTATCAGCCCGATGCGGCGTACGAGATCGACACCGCCGACGGCGTCGATCGTTTGTTCAAGCCGCAGCGTGCCGATCACTACATCGCGAGCGCGACGTGGCGCGCGACCGACGCGATGCAATTCCGGCTGGACGCGTACGAAAAACGCTACGACCGGGTCTCGCCGCGCTTCGAGAATCTGTTCAATCCGTTCGAACTGTTGCAGCAAATCGCGCCCGATCGCGTCGAGATCGACGCGACGCGCGCCCGTACTCAAGGACTCGACTTTGAGTGGCAAGATTCGTTGTCCCAGCGCGTATCGCTGATCGGACGCTTCAGCTACATGGACGCTGACGACAAGATCGAGGGGCAGTGGGTTTCACGGCGTTGGTCGCAGCGCTATACCGGGAGCGGGCTGTTCCTGTGGAAGAGCGCGTTGTGGAACGGCGATGCGTACGACGCGTCGGCCGGTCTGACCTGGCATTCGGGTTGGCGCACGAGCGCGCCGCCGGCGAGCGTACCGATCGGTACGACGCTGCCGATCGCCGACATCGCGAACAACCGGATCCTCCAAGACTACTATTCGCTCGATTTGAGCGTGTCGACATCGCACCATTTCGGCCGCTCGACGCTGTCGGCGTTCGCGCAACTCACGAACGTGCTCGACCGCAGCAATCCCGTCGGGGTCGATTATCGCGAGCGCACGACGGCGACCGACGTCGAGTTTTCGCCCCAGCACGAATCGCTACTGCCGTTCGTCCCGTCGGTTGGGATCGTGCTGTCCTTTTGACGCGATCCGCAGTTCGCCCGATCCGTCGAGCGCGACCACGAGGTCGGTCGTCGCGCTCACCGCTTCGAGCGCGTCGGCGACCGGCAACCCGCCGAGATCGCCGTGCAGCCGCGTCGTCTTCGCACGGGTGGCGGCGGTCGGATCGCGATACTCGAGCGAATAGCCGTATTCGCGGCATATCCATTCGAGATAGGCATCGACCGGACGACCGTCGGCGCTGAAGCCGGGCGACGCTTGCGGCACCCATGCCCACACGCCGTCGAACGTCGGTGCTTCGCGCACGTCGATTGCGCCGCCGGGGCCGACTTCGGCGATCGTCGCACCGTGCGGCGACGCGCTGAGATCGCGCCGGTCGGCGTCGGCTTTGACGAACACGGTGCCTTCGCGCACGCCGACCGTCAGCCGGTCGTCGTCGACCCGCGCGACGAACTGCGTGCCGGTGTGGCCGACCATGCCGAATCTCGTCTCGATCAACACGTTGGGTTCGCCGGGCGCGCGGTGCCGACCGGTGTCGACGTAGACCGCACCGCGCTGCAACACCATGCGAGCGGCATCGAAACGCACCGTCGTCGCGACGTCGAGGCGCACGTCGGCGTCGCGGTAGCGCAGCGACGCGCGGCCGTCGGCGCCGGTCATCAACACCTGCCCGATCCGAACACCGGTTTGTCCCGGTGCGGCGCCGAGGATCGCGACCGGACCTTTCGAGGCGATCAGCGTCGCGATCGGCTCGTCGTTAATCGGATCGGTCGGCTTCGGCAGCCAGAACGCGATGCCGAGCGCCGCGATGAATGCCGCCGCGATCGACCAACGCGCGTAGCTGCGCCAGCGGAATTTCTGCCGATTGCGCTGCACCACCGGTGCCAGCGATCGGCGAAAGGTATCTTCGGCACGCTTCAGTGCCGCCGGATCGACCGTGGGTCGCCGTCCCGTCACGGCGAATACACGGTGCATCAGCGCGTCGTCCCGACGCGCGTCGTCATCAGTCGGCGTATCCATGGATCTCACTCCATTCGGTAGCCGCGAACACACCGCGCAGCGCTCGTCGCGCTCGCGCAAGCAGCGACTGGGTCGCCTCATCGCCGATGCCGAGCTGTTCGGCGATTTCCTTCGACGACAGATCGTCGACGTATTTCATCTCGAGGGCGTCGGCGTAGCGGTCGGGCAGCTCCTCCAGGGCGCGACGCAGGCGCGTCGTCAGCTCTTCGCGCAGGACCGCGTGCTCCGGCTCGCTGGTCTGCGATGCTTCGATCGAATCGATCAGGTCGCGCAACGCGTCGTCGCCTTCGATCGCCAGCTGCGTCGGCTGGCGGTCGAGGCGGGCGTAGCGTTTCGCGAGTTCGCGCCGGCAGATCTGCAGGAGCCACGACAGCAGCGTCGCTTCGCCGCGGTAGGTTTCGATTCGTCGTGCGGCATTGCGCATCACGTTCTGCACCACGTCGTCGGCGTCGGCTTCGACCCGCACGCGCGCCGCGGCAAAGCGGTACACGCGCGGCAAATAGTCGCGGCAAAACTCGGCGATCGCCGCTTCGTCGCCGCCGCACATGCGCCGGGCGAGCGCGCGGTCGCGTGCTCGTGCCAGGTCGTTGCTGTCGCTCGTCATGCCTAGCGTTCGTCCAATCGCAGAAATAGAGGCCGCTCGTGCCGCGTTTCTGTCGCCGGCCGCCGTCCGTTCGCCGACCGGCGGTGCGCGACCGACGCCGCTTAGAGGGCCATTTCGGACGTTCGATCCGTCGCGTAGTACGATCCGCGGCCGGACAAGGGAAGGATCTTCCGCCGGATGGGGTGCATACACTTCGACGTCGCATGTGCGGTGATCGAACGCAGCGGCCGCGTGCTGGCGGCGCAGCGGGCGCCGGGCCGTTCCAGGGCCGGTGCTTGGGAATTACCCGGCGGCAAGATCGACGTCGGCGAGTCCGCGGAAGCCGCGATCGTGCGCGAGATCGCGGAGGAACTCGGCTGTACGGTGCGTGTGCTGGAAGCGCTGTGCACCCGCACGCACGCCTACCCCGACGCGACCGTCACGCTGTTCCCGCTCCGCTGCGAGATCGTCGCCGGCGACCCGGTGGCGCTCGAGCACGCGGCGATTCGTTGGGTGGCCGTCGAAGAACTCGCCTCGCTCGAATGGTCCGCGGCCGACGTCGCGGTGGTCGGCGACTATGTCGCGCATCGGGGCGGCAATCCGCTGCAATACTGCGCGAACGTGCCGGTGTCGTAGCGGTGCGGCTGCGAGCCACTGTCATGCCTTTGTCATACGCGGCCATTCCAATAGCGCGGCTTTGTCCAACAGTCATGAGGATTCTCTGATGTCGATCATCACACGACGGACTTTCTCGGCCGCGGCCGCAGCGTGGGTTGCCGGGACGGCGATCGCGTTCAGCGCGATGGCGGCCGATCTCTCGGGGGCCGGCGCGACGTTTCCGTATCCGATCTACGCGAAGTGGGCGGAGGCGTACGCGCAAAAAGAGGACGTGAAACTGAACTATCAGTCGATCGGCTCGGGCGGCGGCATCAAGCAGATTCAGGCGTCGACGGTGACGTTCGGTGCGTCCGACAAACCGCTGACCGCCGACGAACTCGAAAAGTCCGATCTCGTGCAGTTTCCGATGATCATCGGCGGCGTCGTTCCAGTGGTGAATCTCCCGGGCATTGCGCCGGGCGCGCTGACGCTCGACGGCCCGACGCTCGCGAGCATCTACCTCGGCGAGATCACGAAGTGGGATGACGCGAAGATCAAAGCGTTGAACCCGGGCGTCGCACTGCCGAGCACCGCGATCGCGACGGTGCATCGCGCCGACGGTTCGGGCACGAACTTCCTCTTCACCACCTACCTTTCCGAAGTCAGCGCGAAGTTCAAGAGCGACGTCGGCGCCGACGCGTCGGTCGAGTGGCCGAACGGCATCGGTGGCAAGGGCAACGAAGGCGTCGCCAGCATGACGAGCCAGACGACGGGCGCGATCGGCTACGTCGAATACGCGTACGCGAAGCAGAACAACATGACGTACGTGAAGATGAAGAACAAAGACGGCAGCATCGTGACCCCGGAGATCAAGACGTTCCAAGCCGCTGCCGGCAACGCCGACTGGTCGCATGCGAACGGCTACTATCTCGTTCTCGTGAATCAACCGGGCAAGGAAACGTGGCCGATCACCGGCGCGAGCTTCATCCTGATGCACAGAACTGCGAAGGATGCCAAGGCATCGCTGATGGCGTTGAAGTTCTTCGACTGGGCGTACAAGAACGGCGGCGACATGGCCGCTGCGTTGGACTACGTGCCG
>DASRZO010000109.1:0-2435 GCA_035686405.1 Pseudomonadales bacterium
TCGTTCGGTCGGGTCTCGAGTTCGAGCACCGCGCTTCGAAGCGCGCGCGCCAGCACGCCTTCATCGCATACGTGATGGTCGGACGGTAGCAACACGACGCGAGCCTCGGGGTCGCGCGCCATCACGTGCAGCAGCGGCAACAGGATGCCGATCCCGGTACCTCGATTGTGCGGCTGCACGATGACGTTGCGTTCCGGCATCACCTGCGTCAGGTCTCGCCACCAGGGCCGGTGCTGGCTCGCGACGATCGCGCAGACGCGCTCCGGCGGGGCGACCGATTGCGCGCGCCGCAATGCGTCCTGCAGCAGCGACGGACCGCCATGCAAGGAACAAAATTGTTTCGGCACGGCAACGCCGATGGAGGTCGTCGTCAGGTCGTGCAGCCGGCTCCCTTCACCCGCGGCGAGTACGACCGCCCAGGTTTTCTCGTTCATCGCAACTCCCGATCAGTGCTGGACTTCCGTGTCGCGCTGTCCTGTGCCGAACGTCGCGTCCAATCGAGCTTCGGCGTTGATCCAATCTTCTAGTTCGTGGCCGGGTTGGAAGCCGCGGCGTTCGGCTAGGTAGTAGGCGGCGACTTGCACCGCTTCGTGGCGTTGGCTCTCCGTCACCCACGGCACTTGCACGTCGATCTTCACGAGTGCTCTCGATGCGGCCGCTGCGTCACCGGCTTTGGTACGGGTTCTGCTCGATTGGTCCTTTCGCGTCATGATTTCTTCACCTCTAATTGGGCCCCCGTTTCCCGGCGCGATACTGGCGCCCGCAACGACCTTCGACCATCAGTAATTTCCGCAATGAGCGTCGATGGAATCCGTCACGGACCTCGTAGTGATTGTCGATTGACGACCCAGCTCGCCGGTGGTCCCATTCTCAACGATGCATTCGACCCCGATCACATGAAAGCGACGCAACGACTTCACGATGTCGGACAGAGTTTGTGGCTCGACGACATCGATCGGGATCTTTTCGCGACCGGCAGTTTGCAGCGCTACATCGACGAGCTGTCGGTCACCGGGCTCACGTCGAACCCCGCGATCTTCGACCACGCGATCAAGAACAATGCGTCCTATGACGATGGCATTCGCGCGAAGCTCGCGGACGGCAAATCCGGAGCCGTAATCGCTGCTCACGCCAAAGAGGGCATCGACGTCGATACGCTCGCCGCGCAGCTGCAGGACGAAGGTGCGAAGTCGTTCGTCAGGTCGTGGCGCGACTTGATGGGCGTGATTGCATCGAAGAGCGCAGCGAAGGCGGGTTAGCGGCAAAATGCTGTCGGCCCGCGCATCGGTCGCGCTCTGGAAGCATTGCGCACGAATCGTGCCGTGCGCGAGGTGACGCGGCGGTCGAACAACGTCAGCCGAGGCCGAAGCGCGCCGCTCGGCGCCACCGTCGGCATCGGCGGCGTGAACTTCAGCGTGTTTGCGAAGCGCGCCGCCCGGGTGGAATTGTGTCTGTTCGATCATGTCGACGATGCGACGCCTGCGCGTGTGATCGCGCTCGATCCGCGGACCCACCGTTCGTACCACTACTGGCACGCGTTCGTCGCCGATGTCGCGCCGGGTCAGCTCTACGCCTATCGCGCGTACGGCGTGTTCGCACCCGAACAGGGGCTACGCTTCGATGCCTCCAAGACGCTGCTCGATCCGTATGCGAGGGCCGTCGCATGGCCCGCAGCGCGCAGCCGCGACGCCGCAGCGGAACCCGGCGACAATGCCGCGACGGCGTTGAAGAGCGTGGTCGTCGATCCGAGTACCTACGATTGGGAAGACGACGCGCCGTTGCGGCAACCGTTTGCCCGCAGCGTGATCTACGAATTGCATGTCGGCGGATTCACTCGCCACCCGAGTTCTCGTGTCGACGCAGCCAAACGCGGTACGTTCGCCGGCGTGGTCGAGAAGATCCCGTATTTGAAATCACTGGGCGTGACGGCGGTCGAGTTGCTGCCGGTGTTCGCGTTCGACGAGCAAGCCGCCCCGCCGGGACTCGTCAACTACTGGGGCTATCAGCCGCTCGCGTTCTTCGCGCCGCATCCGGCGTACAGCGTGCGCCGCGACCCGATCGCCGCGATCGACGAATTTCGCGACATGGTCAAGGCGCTGCATCGCGCCGGCATCGAGGTGATTCTCGACGTCGTCTACAACCATTCGGCCGAAGGCGGCGCGGACGGCCCGACGTTGTCGCTGCGCGGACTCGCCAACGACACCTACTACTTGCTCGACGACGACGGGTCGTACGCGAACTACAGCGGTTGCGGCAATACGTTGAATGCGAACGAATCCGTCGTGCGGCGGCTGATTCTGGACAGCCTGCGTTACTGGGCCACCGAGATGCATGTCGATGGATTCCGGTTCGATCTCGCGGCGGTGCTGTCGCGCGACGCCGACGGAGAACCGATGGTGTCGCCGCCTGTCATTCTCGACATCGAATCCGACCCC
>DASRZO010000110.1:0-3942 GCA_035686405.1 Pseudomonadales bacterium
GGCCTGAGCAATTCGCCGAAGTTCTCGACGCGTGCACCGTCGCCCTGTGCGAGGAACAGGTCCTTGACGTGCACGATGCCGCGCACGCGGCCGTCGGCGTCGAGATACGGGTAACGCGTGAAGCGATGGCGCGCGATGCGTTCGAGACTCGTCCGCGAATCGTCGGTCGCCGACAGCGTCACGGCTGCGCTGAACGGCTGCATCAAATCCGACACCTGCAGGTCGCGGAAATCGAGCGCCTGCGCGAGCACGCGCCGTTCGTCGGTGCCGAAGTGCGCGTCGGCGTGCGATGCGCGCAGGATCAACTTCAGCTCCTCCGCCGAATAGTGGCTGTCGTTGCTGCGCACGACGTCGAGGCCGATCTGGCGCAGTACCCAGTTCGCGCTGGTGTTCAGGAGCCAGATCGCCGGATACATCAGCCAATAGAAGGCGTAGAGCGGCGCCGCAGTCCACACGCCCACTCGATCGGACACGCGGATCGCCATCGATTTCGGCGCGAGTTCGCCGATGACGATGTGCAGGTACGAAATGATCGAGAACGCGACCGTGAACGCGACGATGTGCAGCACGCGCTCGCTGTCGATGCCGATCGCGTTCAGCAACGGCTGCAGCAATTGCGCGAACGCCGGCTCGCCGATCCAACCGAGGCCGAGCGACGCGAGCGTGATGCCGAGCTGACACGCGGACAGATACGCATCGAGATCGCGATGCACGCGGCGCAGGATGCGGCCGCGCCAACCGTATTTCTTCGCGATCGCTTCGACCCGCGTCGGGCGCAGTTTGACGAGGCCGAATTCGGCGGCGACGAAGAAGCCGTTCAACAGCACGAGCCCCATCGCGGCGACGACGAGTGCGAATCCGCCGGCCATCTATCCGGTCACCACGCCGAGTCGCGTCGACGGTCGAGCGCGTGCACGCAGGGGTTCACTCGAGGTCCGCGTACACCGGCGCATGATCGGACGGCAGCAAGCCGTCCTTCTTCTTGCGGAAATCGCGATCGATCTCGACGTCTTTCACGCGTTGCGCCACCGGCGCGTTCGCGAGCACGAGATCGATGCGCAACCCATGCCCCCGATGGAATGCGCCGCCGCGATAATCCCACCACGAGAACTTCCGCTCGTCCGGATGTCGCGCGCGAAAGAGATCGACGAGACCGAGCTCGAGCAGTGCGGCGAAGCGCTCGCGCTCCGCCTTCGTGTGAAAGAGCGCGTCGTCCGCTGCGTCGGCGCCGATCCACGAGTCGAGCGCGGCGGGCA
This sequence comes from Pseudomonadales bacterium, assembly GCA_035686405.1. Taxonomy (GTDB): domain Bacteria; phylum Pseudomonadota; class Gammaproteobacteria; order Pseudomonadales; family Azotimanducaceae; genus DATJGR01. Next base: position 1,257 of record DASRZO010000110.1, read on the forward strand.
CCACGTTGAAATCGCCGCACAGCACGGCTGCCGTGCCGCGGTCGCGGTTCGACCAATACCGCAGCAGCGAATCGAACCACGCGAGCTTCTTCGGGAAGTCGTCGTGCCCGAGGTCCTTGCCGTTCGGGCAATAGACGGTGGTGAAATCCAGGCCGCCGGTCTCGACGCGCAGCAACCGCGAGCCGAAGTCCTCTTCGCCGGCGAGTCCGCGGTCGCGCACGTCGATCGGATGGCGGCTCAGCACGGCGACGCCGTTCCACGCCTTCTGGCCGTATGTCGCGGTGCGATAGCCGAGCGCTTCGAAAATCTCGCGCGGAAACTCGTCGTCGGTGACTTTCAGTTCCTGCAGCCCGACGACATCGGGTTTGCGTGCTTCGAGCCAGATGCGCAGAAAGTCGAGTCGGGCGCGCAGCCCGTTGATGTTCCAAGTCGCCACTCGCATGGCCGCGAGTGTGCGATCATCCGCAACCCGCGGGCAAGGATCGGAACAGGGAGACAGCATGAAATTCGAAGGCGGTTGCTATTGCAAAGCGGTGCGCTATCAGGCTGAAGGCGAGCCGATGTTCAAGGGCCAGTGTCACTGTCGCGAGTGCCAGTACATCACCGGCGGTTCGCCGAACGTGATCATGGCGATGCCGGCCAGCGGTTTCAAATACACGCGCGGTGCGCCGAAGGGGTTCGCGCGCAAGGATCTCGCCAATCCGGTGACGCGCGAATTCTGTCCGGAGTGCGGCACGCATCTGGCGACGCGCTCGCCGGCGTTGCAGGGCGCGGTGATCATCAAGGTCGGCACGCTCGATGATCCGTCGCTGTTCGGCACGCCGCAGATGGCGATCTTCCTGAAAGACAAGCAGGCGTTTCACCAAGTGCCGAGCGGCATTCCGGCGTTCGAGGGCGTACCCGGCTGATGCTCGAGCTGCGTCCAACCTGCGAGCATTGCAACGTCGCGTTGCCGCCGAATTCGGCGGATGCGCGCATCTGTTCGTTCGAATGCACGTTCTGCGCGCATTGCGTCGAGCAGGTGCTCGGCAACGTGTGTCCGAATTGCGGCGGCGGCTTCGTGCCGCGGCCGATTCGGCCCGCGCGCAACTGGAAGGGCGAGAACTACCTCGGCAAATATCCGGCCGGCACGACGGTGCGGCACCGGCCGGTCGATGCCGCGGCGCATGCGACATTCGCCGCGCAGATCAAGCCGATTCCGCCGCACCAACGATAGCACTCGGCCGCACACGGCCGAGTGATGGGGAGGCCGATCGTGGTCAGGTATGTCCTGTTCGTGCTGCTCGCCGCGAGCGTCGCGGTGCAATTCCATGCGGCGGCGCGCGCCCGATTGGGATCGTTGGGCCGATACGAACGGAGTTGAGCGTCGATGCGACGCGCGCTGGTCAGCGTCTGCGTTTGGATCGTCGCCGCGGCGATGGCGGCGACCGCCCGCGCGGAAGTGGACCACAGCGTGCTGATCGTCTTCTCCGACAATCGCCTGCTGCCGACCAACGTCGAAGTCGACGATGCGTTTCGCAAAGCGCTGGCATCGAGTCGAACCGACCGGTTCGAGGTCTACAGCGAGTTCCTCGACCGTGCGGTGTTCGCCGGCCCCGCCTACGACGAGGCGCTCTTGAACCTGTTTCGGCAGAAATACGCCGGCCCCCGAACCCCGACGGTGATCCTCGCCGGCGGTAGGTACGCGGTTCGATTCCTGCTCGCGAACCGAGCGACGCTCTTCCAGCACGTGCCGATCGTGTTCGCGGGAATGTCGGCCGAAGAAGTGGAGAAGCTGCAGCCGTTGCCGCCGGACGTCATCGGAGTGCCGGTTTCGTTCGACTATCGCGGGACCGTATTGGAAGCGCTGCGTTTGCATCCGAAAACGCGGCGCTTGTGGTTGATCGTCGGTGCGAATCCGGTCGACCGTAACGATCTGCCGCGGTTGCGGCAGATCGCCGACGAAGTGCGTGATCGCGTCGATGTCGAGATCCTCGACGGGCTGACGATCGAAGCCCTGCAGTCGCGGTTGCGCACGCTCGGTCCCAACGATCTCGTCTTCACGAGCGGCTTCTTCTCGGACGGCGCCGGGCGGCAGATGATCCCGCGCGAAGCCGCGCAGATCATCGCAAGCACCTCGCCTGCGCCGGTGTACGGTCCGTTCACGACGTTCATCGGTACCGGCATCGTCGGCGGCCGCATGCCGAGTTGGCGCACGGTCGGCAGCGACGCCGCGTATCTCGTGTCGCAGATCTTCGACGGTACCGATCCGGCACACGTCGACGTGCCGAAGGCGACCGCCTCGACGCTGCAGATCGATTGGCGCCAAGCGCGGCGATTCGGCATCACGGAAGAACAGTTGCCGCCCGACGCGAACGTGCTCTTCAGAGAGCCGACGTTCTGGGAGGCGTATGGGCGCTATGCCGTCGTCGCGGCGGTCGTGATGTTGCTGCAGGCCGTGCTGATTGCGTTGCTGCTGCACGAGCGGCGGCTGCAACGCCGCACCGCCGCCGCACTCGAAATGAGTCAGCACAACTTGACGCTCGCCGCGCAAACGGCGCGCTTGACGACATGGATCTGGGATACCAACCCCGTGTTCGACGAAGGTGTGGTCGAGCCCGGCGCACTCGCCTTCGACGACGTGCTGTCGACGGTGCATCCCGCCGACCGCGAAGTGCTCGCGCGTGCGGTGCACGGCGTGGTCGGC
>DASRZO010000111.1:0-12168 GCA_035686405.1 Pseudomonadales bacterium
TCACGCAGGCACTGTCGATCTCATCGGAGGGCGTCCTCTTCGTCGCCGTGAAGAGCCATCCGTGGATGTCGGAGCTCTCGATGATGGAGCGCGAACTGCTCGAGGCGATCAACCAATCCACGCCCGCCGCCCCGATCCGCCAGATTCGCTTTCAGCTGGCGCGCTAAATTCTTACCGAGCAAAAACTTAGGCGCATATCTGGGCGTTGCTTCCACGCCCGCGACCGGTTATTTTACGGGATTCCGATGCGCCGCCGGTTCGGTCTTCGTTCGGACCCGATTTCTCACGCCGTTTTCCTCCGGAATCCATGGCGAAAAACAACGAGCAGATCCCTTCGTACGACGCGGGAAACATTCAGGTCCTCAAGGGACTGGAGGCGGTCCGGAAACGGCCGGGCATGTACATCGGGTCGACGTCGGCGCGCGGGCTGCATCACCTCGTGTACGAGGTGGTCGACAACTCGATCGACGAGGCACTGGCTGGCGAGTGCGATGCCGTAGCGGTCACCATTCACGCCGACGACTCGATCACCGTCGACGACAACGGACGCGGCATTCCCGTCGACATGCACCCGACGGAGAAGCTGCCGGGCATCGAAGTCGCGATGACCGTGCTGCATGCCGGCGGCAAGTTCGACAAGGACTCGTACAAGGTGTCCGGCGGTTTGCACGGCGTCGGCGTATCGGTCGTCAATGCGCTGTCGACGTGGCTCGAAGTGGAAGTGAAGCGCGACGGCTCGGTGTATCACCAGCGTTACGAACACGGCGACGCGAAGACGAAGCTCAAGGTGATCGACACCGTCGGCAAGCGCAACACCGGCACGCGCGTGCGGTTCCTGCCCGATCCCAAATACTTCGACACGACCAAGATCGCGGTCGACCGGCTGCGCCATCTGCTGCGCGCGAAGGCGGTGTTGTGTCCGGGTTTGCGCATCAGCCTCGCGGTGCATCGCGGCGACAAGACCGAGACCGAGGAGTGGATGTACGAAGACGGCTTGGCCGGCTACTTGCTGCAAGAACTCGGTGCGGCCGAGATGATTCCGGCCCAACCGTTCGTTTATGGCGCGAAGGGCAACAACGAAGCGGTCGATTGGGCGCTGGCGTGGATTTCCGACGGCGGCGAGCTCGTCGCCGAGAGTTACGTCAATCTGATCCCGACGCCGCTCGGCGGTACGCACGTGAACGGTCTGCGCAGCGGCCTCGCCGACGCGATGAAGGAGTTCTGCGAATTTCGCGATCTGTTGCCGCGCGGCTTGAAGCTGACCGGCGACGATTTGTGGGATCAATGCAGCTACGTGCTGTCGGCGAAGCTCAAAGACCCGCAATTCTCCGGCCAAACGAAGGAACGATTGTCGTCGCGCGAATCGGCGGCATTCGTCTCCGGCGTGGCGAAGGACGCATTCAGCATTTGGCTCAACGAGCATCCGACCGAAGGCGGCAAGATCGCCGAGATCGCGATCAAGAACGCGCAGCGGCGTTTGCAGGCCGCGAAGAAAGTCGAACGCAAGAAGATCACGGCGGGACCCGCGCTGCCCGGCAAGCTGGCCGACTGTTCCGGACAGGACACGTCGCGTTCGGAACTCTTCCTCGTCGAAGGCGATTCGGCCGGCGGCTCGGCGAAGCAAGCGCGCAATCGCGAATTCCAAGCGGTGATGCCGCTGCGCGGCAAAATCCTCAATACATGGGAAGTGTCCTCGGCGGAAATTCTCGCGTCGCAGGAAGTGCACGACATCAGCGTCGCGATCGGCGTCGATCCCGGTTCGAGCGATCTGTCGGGTCTGCGCTACGACAAGATCTGTATCCTCGCCGACGCCGATTCCGACGGTTCGCACATCGCGACGCTCTTGTGTGCGCTCTTCTTCAAACACTATCGCGCGGTCGTCGACGCGGGCCACGTCTACATCGCGATGCCGCCGCTGTATCGCATCGATGTCGGCAAGGAAGTCTTCTACGCGCTCGACGAATCGGAGAAGCAAGGCATCCTCGACCGCATCGCCGCCGAGAAGAAGCGGGGCGCGGTGAACGTGCAACGCTTCAAGGGCCTCGGCGAGATGAACCCGATGCAGCTGCGCGAAACGACGATGGATCCCGATACGCGACGTCTCGTGCAGATGACGCTGCAGGCGCCCGACGAGACGGTCGAGGTGATGGACATGATGCTGGCGAAGAAACGCGCCGGCGATCGGCGCGCCTGGCTCGAGAAGAAGGGCGATCAGGCGACGATCATTTGATCGCGTGCCGCGTAGACACCGCGTGAACACAGGTCGATCGTTCGACCGGCATTGGACAAACACATGACGACGCAACCGGATTCGCCCGACACCGAACGCTTGGCGTTACGCGAGTTCACCGAAAAGGCGTACCTCGACTACTCGATGTACGTGATCAACGACCGCGCGCTGCCGCACATCGGCGACGGGTTGAAACCCGTGCAACGGCGGATCATCTACGCGATGTCGCAGCTGAACCTCGACGCCGGCGCGAAGTTCATGAAGTCGGCGCGCACCATCGGCGACGTGCTCGGCAAGTTCCATCCGCACGGCGAGGGCGCGTGCTACGAAGCCATGGTGCTGATGGCGCAGCCGTTCTCGTACCGCTATCCGCTCGTCGACGGCCAAGGCAACTGGGGGGCGCCGGACGACCCGAAGTCGTTCGCGGCGATGCGCTATACCGAGGCGCGGCTCTCGCGCTTCGCCGATCTGCTGCTCGCCGAGGTCGATCAAGGCACGGTCGACTTCACGCCCAACTTCGACGCGACGTTGACCGAGCCGGTGTTGCTGCCGGCGCGCGTGCCGGTGGTGCTGTTGAATGGCAGCACCGGCATCGCCGTCGGCATGGCGACGGACATTCCGCCGCACAACGTGCGCGAGGTGCTGAGCGCCTGCATTCATCTGTTGGACGAACCGAAGGCGACGACGCGCGATTTGATGGAGCACGTCAAGGCGCCGGATTTTCCGACGGAAGCGACGATCATCACGCCGCAGAGCGAACTCGCGACGATGTACGAAGAAGGTCGCGGCAGCGTCAAGGCCCGCGCCGTGTACACCGTCGAGCAAGGCGAGGTCGTGATCACGGCGCTGCCATATCAGACGTCGCCGGCGAAGGTGCTCGAACAGATCGCCGCACAAATGCAGGCGAAGAAGTTGCCGATGGTCGTCGACCTGCGCGACGAATCCGATCACGAGAATCCGACGCGACTCGTATTGGTGCCGCGCTCGAATCGCATCGACGTCGAACGCTTGATGAGCCACTTGTTCGCGACGACCGATCTCGAGCGCAGCTATCGCGTGAACTTCAACGTGATCGGCCTCGACCAGCGGCCGCGCGTCAAAGGACTGCGCGACCTGCTCGCCGAGTGGTTGACGTTCCGCCAGCAGATCGTCACGCGCCGGCTCGAATTCCGGCTGGCGAAGATCGAGCAGCGGCTGCACATCCTGAACGGCCTGCTGATCGCGTATCTGAATCTCGACGAAGTGATCCGCATCGTGCGCGAGGAAGACGATCCGCGCGCCGAGTTGATGAAGCGTTTCAAGCTGTCCGAGATTCAAGCGGGTGCGATCCTCGACCTGCGGCTGCGCCAACTCGCTCGGCTCGAAGAGATCAAGCTGACGGCCGAGCGCGACGAACTCGATGCCGAGAAGGCCGACATCGACAAGACGCTGAAGTCCAAAGCGCGGCTCAAGACGCTGATCAAGAAGGAACTGCTCGCCGATGCCGAGAAACACGGCGACGCGCGCCGCTCGCCGCTGGTCGCGGCCGACGAAGCCGTCGCATTCAGCGAAGAAGACCTGCTGACGAACGAACCGATTACGGTCGTGTTGTCGGAAAAAGGCTGGATCCGCGCGGCGAAAGGCCACGAGGTGAACGTCGTCGAGCTCAGCTATCGCACCGGCGATTCGTTCTTGATGGCGGCGAAGGGCCGCAGCAACGATGTGCTCGCGGTGCTCGACTCGAGCGGCCGAGCGTACTCGTTGGCGCCGCACGCGCTGCCGTCGGCGCGCGGCCAAGGCGAGCCGTTGACCGGCAAACTGAATCCGCCGGACGGCGCGCGCTTCGTCGGCGTCGTGATCGGCCGCGCGGAACAGCGCGTGTTGCTCGCGTCGAATGCGGGCTACGGTTTCGTCGCGACGCTCGCGGATCTCGTCGCGAAGAACCGCGCCGGCAAGGCCGTATTGAGCGTGCCGGGCGGCGGCGCCGCGATCGCGCCGGTGCTGCTCGGCAACGACGCTGCGCAAACCGTCGTCACGGTCACGAGCGAAGGTCGCATGTTGGTGTTTCCGATCGCCGACGTGCCGGCGCTGTCGCGTGGCAAGGGCAACAAGCTGATCAACATACCGAGCGCGGCGTTCAAATCGGGCGAGGAAGTGCTGCTGGCGGTCGCCGTCATGGCCGATTCGGATCAGTTGATCATCCGCGCCGGCGCCCGACATCTACGGCTGAAATTGAAGGACCTCGAACACTACGTCGGGCAACGGGCGCTGCGCGGTCACAAATTGCCGCGCGGCTTTCAGAAGGTCGACGGCGTCGAGGTCGAATCCGCTTCCTGAGCCCGCAGGCGTTCGGCGCGCTGATCGAGCGCTGCGCCGTACGCATCGGCGACCGCAGAGACGATCACGACGCCGTCGTGCGACGCAGTCGAGAGCGTGCGCAGGATCGGGTTCGACTGATCTTCGGCGATGAAGCGTTCGGGCCGCTGCAACCGGCCGAACGCTTCGCGACTCGCAGCGATCGTGCCTTCGGGCGCGACCGCACTCAACACCACGGTGTCTTGGATTGCGTCCGAATCCGTCGCGGCCGCGGCGGGGTCGCGCGGCACCACGTGCGCACCGAACCGAAATTTGAGTTCGGGTCGGGCGGCGAGGTGGCGCGACTCGTTCAACTGCTCGAGGCTGTCGGCGAGCAGCAGTGCTGCGCACAGGACTTTGAAACATTGATCCGGATCGTCGTCGACGAACGTCAGCAACACGCCGACGTTCGCGAGATCGCGCGCGAGCGCGTCGTGCTGACGGGCGACCAACGTCGCGCGCCGGCGCACGTCGGCGAGCACCGCGGCGCGCTCGGTCGTCGGCAGCGCCATCAGGTTCAGCAGGTTCACCACGAGCAGCCATTCGGCCGACGGTCGGGGCGGCGCGTCGCCGCTGTCGGCATCGGCCTGCGCATCGGAATCGTCGCCGGTCGATTCGGCGTCCGGCTGCGCCTCGAGCCGCAGCCCGAGCAAATAGCCCGCCACGGCGGCGAGCAGCGCAGCGATCAGGGCCGGCAGCAACAAATACGGCGTCGCGAATCCGCTCGCCGAGAACGCGGTGGGCGCCACCGCGATCTGCACGTACCCGGCGACCGCGCCTTCGAATTCGACCGGATGCGTATAGAGCCGCGTGTCGGCGAGCGGCCGCGAGCCGGCGTTCGCGACGATGCGGTCGTCGACGGTGACGATCGTGACCGACTCGAGCTCCGGCAACTCGCTCATCCGCGTCGCGAGTACGCCGAGCCGGATGCGGTCGAGGGTGATCAACGGTTCGATCGACAGCGTCGCGAGCTGTGCCGCTGCCGCGTTGCCGAATTGCGCCACGCGCGTGGCGCGCGCGTCTTCGACGGATCGATACCACGAGACACCGAGCAATGCCGTCGTCAGCAGCGATGCGGCCAAGGCCAATGCGGTCGCTTGCCAGCGGCGACGCGCCAGCGCGTCGCGCACGATCGGCCACAGGGCGTTGACGGACATCGGTTCGGTTGCGTCTCTCGATATTGCTGTCGCCGCGTGCGTTGCGCGAAGCCGAACGATGCGTGTGCGCAGAGTGCGTTACGGCAAACGCGCGAACGTGAGCACGCTCGCGTGCGGGCATGTTGGCATCGTCATCGAGTCGTTATCAAGGACGCGACCGCGCGGGTCGCCTACGATCAATCGTCGGCGGCGAAGTCGTAGTTCATTTCGGTCGACGGTTCTTGCAGGTAGTGACCTTGGATGTAGTTCGCGCCTGCCTGCCACAGTGCGGACAACACCGTCGCGCTCTCCACCATCGGAATGACCGTCAGTTTGCCGTGTTGCTGCAGCTCGCGAATCATGTTCGTGAGCTCGTCCTTCTTCGTCGGATTGCCGTCGAGTTCCTGCACGTGGCTGCCGTCGAGCTTCACGAAGTCGACCGGCACGTGGCGCAACGTTTCGAACGGATTCTCGGTGACTCCGAAGTGTCGCAACGAGGCTCGGCAGTGCATCGCCTTCAGGCCCTGCACGAACTCGCGTGCTTGGCGCACGTAATTCGCGGCGTCCGGTTCGGCGATCTGGAAGATGACCGCGTCGCTCGGCAACCGCGCGGCTTTGATCGCGACGCCGAGCCACTGAATGAACTCGTCGTCGATCAGGCTGTTGCGCGTGAGGTTGATCGTCAGGCGCGTGTTGTGGCCTTTCGAGCGGTGTACCGACAGAACCTTGATCGACTGCAGGATCACCCAGCGATCGATCTTGCCGGCGACGCCGTTCTCGATCGCGAGTTCGAGGAACTGATCCGGCGGAATGCGACGGCCTTTTTCGTCGACGAGCCGCAGGAACACTTCGTAGTGTTCGTCCGAGTCGCCGCGCAAGCTGATGATCGGTTGGAACAGCAGCACGAACGTTTGCTTGTCGATGGCGTCGTTGACGAGCGCGAGGATGCGTTGCTGCTCGCCGGACAGACCGCTCGTGTTGCCTTCGGCTTCGAGCGTCGTGACGCTCGGCCAGTGAATGCCGTTGGTCTTGCCGGCGCTGCGCGCGGTCACCAGCGTCTTGAACGCGAGGTTCATTGAATCGACGATGTTGCCGCCTGCGCCGACGGCGGCCGCGCCGATCGTGATCGTGCGGCGGACGGTCTTGCCGTCGACTTCGAACAGCGCGGCTTCGATCGTTTCGCGCAACCGCTCCGCAAGCACGTCGCCGCCGGCTTCGGTGCCGGTCGGCGCGATCGCGAAGCGATGGTTGGCGACGCGGGCCATCCGCGCGCCGCCGAGTTCGGCCGTTAGCGATTCGGTCATCTGCGCGACCAGCGCGTCGGTGCGCTGCAAGCCGATCTCGACCTGCAGATCGTCGAAGTCGTCGATTTCGACGATCAACATCGCGCCGATTTGCAGCCCTTCGGCGACGAGAGAGTCGAGGAACGCCTGCGTGCTGGGCGCGGCTTCGGCGTGGCTTTCGCCGAGGCTGTCGCCGAGGCTGTCGCCGTTCGCGACAACCGCCTGCGGCGCGTGGGCTTGCGGCGCCGCTTCGACGGCGTGGCCGTTCTCTTCTTCGTCGAGCGGCGGCAATCGATCTTGCAGCACGGGCACCGCTTGCGAGCGCACGAGCACCTGTGTGCATTTCTCGCCTTCGTACTCGGCGCCCGACAGCGTCATCTGTCCGGCGATCGGTTCACCGGCGGTCGTGCGGCCTTGGAACGAGAATGACAGTTCGTCGCTCGAGTCCTCGCGGAAGGTCTTGATCTTCGTCTTCAGGTCGTCGCTCGACGAGCCGTCCATCAGATCGAGCAACGGGATGCCCATCAGTTCGTCGGCGTCGGCGAAGCCGAAGAGCTTCAGGTAGTCGTCGTTCGCGTAGATGTGCATGCCTTCGTGCACGTATGCGATCGCGGCGGTCGAGTTCGCGAGCAAAAGCTCGCAGCGGCGCTCCGCTTCCTGCAATGCGCGGCGCGTCTGCGTGTAGCGGCGGCGCTGGCAGACGTTTTCGAGTTCGCGCTTCACGATGTACAGCAGGCGCTCGTTGTCTTCGTCGAAGACGACGTCCGTTGCACCGATCGCGAGGCCGCGGGTCAGGTTCTTCGGTTCCGAAGCATCGTCCATGACGATGATCGGAAGGTCGGGCTTGCGTTTGCGCAGTTCGGGGAGGACTTGCTCGAGATGATCGAACCCGTCGCGGCAGACGACGAGATCGATCGCTTGCTCGGAGACGGAATCATCGGAGAGGTCTTTGCAGAATTCGGCGCGTGTGGCGATGCCGGCGTTGCGCAACACCGAGTCGATCTCATGCGCTCGATTTTCGGATCGGTCGGCAATGAGTAGACGGACCGGAGACGGCGTCGCCATACCTCGCACAATCCCTATTGTTGGACAGTTTCCCTACTACTTCCCGCGACGCGGCCCACGCGGACCCGGCGCAGCGCGCGGGGGCTGTGACCCTGGCGGGGGTTGCTCGGATTGATCGGCTCCGATCATGTCCCACAGCGAGTCCATGTTCAGATCGATCTGCTGGTTTTCCAAGTAACCATCCAACATTCGGAATGTGAACTGGGTAAAGCTTTCGGTCATCCGGACGCGCCGCATCAGTTGTCCGGTTGCCTGGATACCGTGCCGGCGCAGCTGCACCTTCTGCGATTCCGTGTAAGGCAATCGCGGCGTGATCAGCATCGCCGGTTGGCCGATCGCTTCGAGCGCCGGCAGCAGGACGGCGCGGTGATAGTCGGTGTGGGCGGCGCGCTTCTGCAGCATGCGCACGGCGATCGGAATCGCCTTCGGTGCGAGCAACTCGATGCCCATCAGCGTTTCTTCGTCGCTGTGGCGAATCCAGCGCGACACGGCGATGCACCAGCGCGCGTCGTCGCGTTCGCGGATCGCGAGCAGCTCGCCGGTCTGCAGTTGCGCCGGCAGCGGCGAGTTCCATCGCACGCAATAGCCGGACGGGCTCGTGTCGACGATCGTCGTGTCGTAGCACGGGTACGCCGACTCGACCGCAACGCGCGGTTGCGGGCGCCGCGTGTTCAACAGAATGCGGTTCGGATCGTCGATGTTCGGATTGACGGGGATGCGCGCCCCGCGCAGGTCGAACGCGCCGTCCCAGACATCGGTCGGCGCCGCAGTACGCTGGGTCGGCTGTTCGGTGATGAACGGGTTGATCTCGCGTCGCAACAGCGCCTCGGTGGTGCCGAGTTGGTCGGCGAATTCGACGCCGCCCGAAATGTAGTAGTGCAACGTGCGCAGCCCGACGCAGACCTTCATCGGCCCGTTCGAACGCGAGCGGCGGAACGAGCGCTTCTTCATGACGCCCCACGCGTGCGCGAGGTGGCGCAGCAGATCGGGGCTGACGTAGTCCGGCACCGGAACGTCGGACGCCATTTCGGCGAGATAGGCTTCGAGCTCGTACACCAGCACGTCGGTGCGGATGCCGCGCAGCCGGGCGCCGGTGTGGCTGCCGAGTTCGCGGTAGCTCGGCGGCGCGTCGGCGTCGAGGTCGACGACGAACATCGTGTCGTCCGCCGGCGCGCCGATGGTGATGCGCGGCGTCCACAGATCGAGCGCGTTGTAGACCGCCGACAGATCCTTTTGCCGCAATTGATTCGGCTTCGCGGTCGCGAGCAGGGCGATTCGCAGATACACGTCGGCGATCGTCAGCATCGTCGTGCCGCGGCTCTGCTCGTCCGAATAGGAATTCGTCGCGATGCCGAGTTCGTCGGCGAGCCGATAGATCTGGTTGAGCTCGTACCATGCGCGCGGCGGCGTGTCGGTGTAGAACTCGAAGCTGCGCAGCAACGCCGCCGATAGATCCGCCGCGGTGCGATGCATCGCGTGGCCGAGGAGATCCTTCAGTGGGTCGGTCAGCGCGTCGGCCGCGAGCGCGTCGCGGACGACGGCCTTGTAGCCGAGCACGAGTTCCTTCTGCACCGACTGCGCGAGCTGCGCGTGACCCTCGCCCGATGCCGATGTACCGGCGGCGGTGCGGTCGAGGCGCGCGCAGATGTAGTGCGCCGGCGGTCGGACCGTCTCGAGGCAGGAGAATCTGAGTTCGGGGTCGGCGTTGATGCGGGCCAGTTCGGTCGCGACCTTCAGCAGTTGATGGGCCGCTTCCGATGTATGCGCCATCGGCAGATGTGCGATCCAGTCGGCCAACGAGGCAGGGTTCGTTTCACAGACGCTGAGAGCTGCGAACGTGCTGTCGGGGACAGTCAGATGCAGCGTGTGACCGGTCATGACTTCAAGAAGAATCGGCGCTGACCCGCAGTATAGAGGAAGCGATAGCGGTTTTTCGGACCGCGTTCACGTCACGCGACGATTTGTTTCGCGTCGCGACCCGCGACCTCGCGTACCAGACGCGGAACCAGGTAGCCGGGCAGCCGCGCGCGCAACGCGGCGATCAGCTCGATTCCGCGTGCGTCGGCGACGTCGAACCGCTGCGTGCCGACGACCGGATCGAGCAGGTGCAGGTAATACGGAATGACGTGGTGGTCGAACAGCCGCTGCGACAGCTCGTCCAGCACTTCGACGTCGTCGTTGATGCCCGCGAGCAACACGGTCTGGTTGAAGAGCGCGATACCCGCGGTATGCAACGCGTGCAGCGCGTCGACGAACGCCCCAGCGATCTCGTTGGGGTGATTGACGTGCAGCACCATCGACGTACGCGAACGCGTGCCGCGCAGCAGCGCGATCAACTCGGCCGTCACCCGTTCCGGAATCACGACCGGCAAGCGCGTGTGAATTCGAATGCGGCGCACGTGTGCGATTGCGTCCACGCGTTCGATCAGCCGACGCAGCGGCGCGTCCTTCAACATCAACGGATCGCCCCCCGACAAGATCACTTCGCCGATCGTTTCGTCGCGCTCGATGCCGACGAGCGACGGGAACGAAATCGATTGGCGATGCTCGTCGTACGGAAAGGTGCGGCGGAAGCAGTAGCGGCAGTTGACCGCGCACGTCGGCGCGGCGATCAACAGCACGCGCCCGCGGTATTTCTGTATCAGCCCCGGCGAGCGCGCGGCGACCGCTTCACCGAGCGGGTCGGTCGAATATCCCGGCGCCGTCTCTCGTTCGGCGAGCGTCGGCAGCACCTGCTGCAGCAATGGATCGCTGCGATCGCCGCGCCGCATGCGAGCGACGAACGACAACGGCACGCGCAGCGGAAAATCCGGCGCGAAATCGACGTCGGCGGGATCGACTGCGAGCCGTTCGAGCAGTTCGCGCGGCTCGGTGATCGCGTCGGCGAGCGCGCGCGTCCACGTGTCGGACTGCCAAGGCACGGTCTTCAGCGGTATCATTGCGCCGTTTTTTGCTGGTGACGATCAGGACGAAATGGCCGTTTATTCTACCAACGAGTTCAAGCCCGGTTTGAAAGTACTGCTCGACGGTGCGCCGTGCTCGATCATCGAGAACGAGTACGTGAAGCCGGGCAAAGGCCAGGCGTTCAACCGTGTGAAGCTGCGAAATCTGAAAAACGGCCGCGTGTGGGAGCGCACGTTCAAGTCCGGCGAGAGCCTCGAAGGCGCCGACGTGATGGACATCGAGACCGAGTATCTCTACTCCGACGGCGAGTTCTGGCACTTCATGAAGACCGACGGCAGCTTCGAACAGCTGCAGGCCGGCGAAGAGATCATGGGCGATGCGAAGCCGTGGCTCAAAGAGCAAGACAAATACATGGTGACGCTGTGGAACGACACGCCGATCGCGGTCGCGCCGCCGAACTTCATCGTGCTCGAAGTCGTCGAGACCGATCCCGGCATCCGCGGCGACACGGCGACCGGCGGCACGAAGCCCGCGAAGATGACGACCGGCGCGGTCGTGAAAGTACCGCTCTTCATTTCCATCGGCGACGTACTGAAGATCGACACGCGCACGGGGACGTACATCAGCCGGGCGTGAGCGCGTGAGCGACCAGGGCGACGATTGGCGCCCGAGCGCGACGATCGACGTCCTGATCGAACGAGCGAGGACGCTCGAATCCATCCGCGAGTATTTCAAGCGCGAAGGCGTGCTCGAAGTCGACACGCCGGTGTTGTCGCGCACCACGGTGACCGATACCGCGATCGACTCGCTGCGGCTTGCCGGCGGCGACGCGCGGTATCTGCAGACGTCGCCCGAATATCAGATGAAGCGTTTGCTCGCGGCCGGCGCGCCCTCGATCGTGCGGATCGGACCGGTGTTTCGCGGCGAAGAATCGGGGCGATTGCACAATCCGGAATTCACGATGGTCGAGTGGTATCGGCTCGGCTTCGATCTCGCGGCGTTGATGCGCGACGTCGAACGCGTCGTCGACATCGTGCTCGGCCCGGGCGCGTACGAGCGGAAGAGTTATCGGCAACTGCTGCGTGACGGCGTCGGGGTCGATCCGTTTCATGCGAGCGAAGCCGATCTGCGGCGCGCGCTGACGGCCAACGGAATCGAACTGTCGGCAGCGGCCGACGTCGATGCGCGCGCCTGCTTGGATCTGTTGGTGGCGCAC
>DASRZO010000112.1:0-4742 GCA_035686405.1 Pseudomonadales bacterium
CGGTCGCTTCTTGCGATGCGAGTCCGCTGCCGGTGACCGGTGTCAGACCGCCGGACGCCTGCACGATGTCGACCTTCTGCGACGCCGAACCGCAGCCGGTGTCGCTGAAGACGACGTGGCCGTCGCCGTCGGTACAGCGAAACACCTTGTTGCCCGCCGCGTAGCTCGTGCCGTGCCATGCGAGGGCGACGACCAACAGGGTCTTGTGAATGGATTTCATCGATATTCCTCCTCGATCCGCGCAGCCATTGTGGTCGCATTGGTGACCCCCGAATGTGAACTCGGTACTGTGCGGCGAAGACGCTTACATGGTTCGGGGGTTCGATGACAAAACGCGCACTCGTGTTTAGCGGCGGCGGAGCGGTCGGAAACGCGTGGGGCGCCGGAGAGAGCGCGCTGTCTCCAGCGGCAGCGGCGCAACTCGACGCAGGCATACCTCTAGGGCGCTGCCTCGCGCGCGAGTACCGGAATTGACCACGGACGAATCGCCAACGGCGGTGCCGGGGGGCGAGGGCGACGCAGCCGAAGCGTGCCCGCGTTGCGCGAAGCCGCCGACGATTTGCGTCTGCGACCGCGTCGAGCCGATCGCCACGACGTTGCGCATCGTGATCCTGCAGCATCCACAAGAGGACGATGCGTTGCTCGGCACCGCGCGGCTGGTTACCGCGGCATTGCCCAAGGCGGAGATTCGCGTCGGACTGTCGTGGGCGTCGCTCGATCACGCGCTCGGCACGAAGAACGCGGACAAGTCGCGTTGGGCGGTGCTCGCGGCGGCGAAGTTGCCGGCGGAGTTGCCGGATGCTGCAAAAGGCAAACCTGTCGTTTTGATCGACCGCAACGGCGAGGTGCTCGATCCGAAGCGGCATCGCCTCGACGGCGTGATCGTTCTCGACGGCACGTGGAGCCAGGCGAAGACATTGTGGTGGCGCAACGCTTGGCTGCTGAAGTTGCCGCGTATCGTGCTGACGCCGCGCGAACCGTCGATGTACGGCCGCTTGCGCAAGGAGCCCCGCCGCGACTATGTATCGACGTTAGAGGCGATCGCCGACGTGCTGCCGGGGCTCGGCGAGTCGGAGCACGTGCGCGACACCTTGCGCCGATTGCTCAGAACGATGCTGCAGCGAGTACGCGACGCAGCCCGCGCTTAGCTGCGGTCATGCGCTAGGCGGGTCGCAGTCGTTCGAGTCATGCGCCGCGCGTATCTCGACTGCCAGTCGGATTCGCCATCGTTTTCGATCACCGGCACGTGATGGTGCCCCCCGTTCGCGCGCACTTGTCGGGCCAATGCGTCGAGTCCCAGAAGTCGACGAGACCGAGCCGCTGCGCCCACTCGACGAAGCGCGGATCGGTGCGGAGCACGCGCCCGTTGGCGCTGTCGCTGAAGAACACTTCGATGTCGAACGGTTCACCGTTGGCAATGATCTCCGGCAACGCCGCGTACACCGCATCGGCGTCGCCGATCATGAACAGCGCGCCGAAGTACATCGATACCCCGAGCGTGCCGGCGCGGTAATCGCGCTGTAGCGCATCGATGGCGACATCGGCCGGACCGGTGCGCGTGACGGCCGCGAGCGCGGGCTCGACCCAATCGGTGCTTTGACCGCGCGCACGCTGGGTGTCGAGCAACAGCTTGTGCGCGTCGTCGACGCGGCCGACCGTGAGCAGGTATGCAAGGCGCGCTTCCGACAGTCCGCGTTGCGAACCGTCGGCCGCGGTATCGAAGTAGCGATCCGCGGCGGCACGATCGCTCCAGATGTTGAGAAAGCCCGCGCGCTGATTCGCAGCCGGCAATAGCGGATCGGCGGCCACCGCCAACTCGGCGTTGTGCTTCGCGGCTTCGATCCGACCGACGCTCGCGAGAAATTGCGAATACCACTGCAGCACTTCGGCGTTGTTCGGCAGCGCGGTCAACGCCTCGTCGAATGCGTCGCGCGCGGCGCGCCAGTCGCGTTGCCGCGCATCCATGTATGCGCGCATGCCGCTGCCGCGCTTCGGATCCTCGCCGAGCAATTCGGCACGATCCTCGGCGTCACGCGCGAGTGCATGACTCGCCTTCTCCGAAGATCCGGTGTAACTCGGCTGGAGAACGTACGCCTCGGCCAACTCCGAGTAGGCGCGACCGAATTTCGGATCGCGCTCGATGGCCTGCCGATACAATTCGATTGCGTGCGGGAATTCCCGGCTGCGCAAAGCCTGGTTCGCGCGCAAGTACAGCGTCCAAGCCGCTGTGTCGGTCGGCCGCGTTGGCGATCGATCCGCGCTTTGTTCGGGCTCGTAGTGATCCCTGACGGAATTGGCGATCTCCCGTTGAATCGCGAACGTGTCCGAGATGTAGAAGTCGTACGTTTCGGACCAGGTTTGGAATCCGGTGTTCGCATTGATTTCCTCGACGGCGATGCGCAGGTGTTCGCCGTCGCGCCGCACGTTGCCGGCGATGATCGATCCACAGCCGAGGCGTTTGCAGATCTCGCGCGGGTCGTCGTGCGGGTCGACGAGGAACACCGACTGCTGACCGACGACACTGAGGCGCGGCACGCGCGCCAGCGCGCTCTGAATCTCGTTCGTCAAGCCGTCGCCGAAATACGGATTGGCGTCGCTCGGCACGTTGACGAAGCGCAACACGGCGACGCGGTTCCGATCGCGCGGGTCCGGCTGTGAAGGCCCGTTGCGCAGGACGACGATGACCATCACGAGGGCGAGCACGCCCAAGACCAAGAGCCGGATCGGCAACTGCGGCGGGTGAATACCGCGAGGCGGCAGCTCGGGCTTGGCCGGCGCCTGCAGCCGCTCGACCTTCATGATCAAGCGATAGCCGACGCGCGGGACGGTCATGATGTATTTGGGCTCTTGCGCGCTGTCGCCGAGTGCTTCTCGTAGGATCGAGATCGCGCGGTTCAAGACTTCGTCGCCGACGTATACGTTCGGCCACACTTCGCGAAAGATCTCGTCTCGCGTGACGACCTCGCCCGCGCGTTTCGCCAGACACACGAGCACCGCCATCACTTTGAACTCGAGGCGGACCGACTTCCCGCCACCTACGAGTTCGAGGCGTTTCGGATAGACCTCGAAATCGCCGAGGCGAAACCCGTCGTCGAGGTTCCACTCTCCGTTTTCGTCAGACATAGGCGTGATTTTCCCTATCCCCAGACGTGCAACATAACCACTTTGTTGGCGACCCGCATGCACGGGTCCGACCCGCGCCTCCACGCGAGCCACGATCCGCTGCGCGGAACCGTTCTTGTTCGCATCGTTCATGTTCCTGCCGTTCACGGACTCGCAGCTCCCAACACCAACGCCGGACAAAACGTAATCAACAGCAGCACCGCGGCGAGCACCAACAGGAACGGCCACACGCCGCGGCAGATCTCGAGAATCGGTTTCTCGAGCCGATACGACGCGAGGAACAGGTTCATACCGACCGGCGGGGTCAGAAAACCGATTTCGAGATTCAGCAGAAAAATCATCGCAAGATGCAGCGGATCGACGTGAAAGAGTTGGCTTGCGGGAAGGATCAGCGGCAACACCACGAAGATCGCCGAGAAGACGTCCATCACGCAGCCGACGACCAGCAGCAGCGCGTTCAGCAGCAACAGAAACGCGATCCGTGAATGCACGTGGTCGGCGACCCACGCGACGAGCTTCATCGGCACCATCGCGTCGACGAGATAGTTCGTCAGGCCCATCGCCACGCCGATGATCGCGAACACGCCGCCGAGCAGCGTCGCGCAACGCAACAGCACGCGCGGCATGTCGCCGCGCAGGGTGAGGTCGCGATGCACGAACACGCCGACGATGATCGCGTAGCACGCGCCGATTGCCGCTGCTTCGATCAGCGTCGCGGTGCCGCTGAAGAGCGCGCCGAGCACGATGATCGGCAACGCCAGTTCGTAGCGCGAATCCCACAGCGCCCGCTTCGCTGCGACGGCGTCGAACGGCGTGGTGGTTCCGCCGCCGTGCCGTACGTGCAATACGCCGTATGCGCAGATCGCGACGACCATCGCGAGGCCCGGCAGCACCCCGGCTCGGAACAGATCCGTGATCGGCACGTGTGCAACGACGCCGAACAAGATCACGGCGAGGCTCGGCGGGAACAGCAACCCGATCGAACCGGTCGACGTGATCAAACCGACCGCGAATCGTTCACCTGCCCCCGCCGCCCGCAACGCGGGCAACAGCAACCCGCCGAGCGCGAGGATCGTCACGCCGGATGCGCCGGTGAACGCCGAGAAGAACGCGCAGACGAGCGTCGCTGCGATCACGACACCGCCGGGCATCGCGCCGAACAACGCGCGGAACAGTCGCACGAGGCGTTCCGGTGCGCGTCCGCTCGCGAGAACGAATCCGGTCAGCGTGAAGAGCGGAACGGCGGGAATCGACGGCGATACCACGAGGCGATACGTCTCGACGGGAATCGCCGCGATCGGCGTGGCGTCGGCGACGAACAACACCAATGCGATACCGCCGAGCATCGCGAAGATCGGCACACCGAGAAGTCCGCCGCCGACCAGCGCCGCGACGAGCAATGTCGCTTCGTCGCTGGCGATGCCGTGCGTCGCGTGGAACGCGCCGAGCATCGCGAGCGCGGCGAATGCGGCGAGTACGCGTGCGCGTACTGCGCCGGCGCGCACGACGACGTGCGCGGCGATCGCGGCGAACGCGATCGGCAGCACGCTCGCGGCGAACGGCACCGGCAACCAGCCGCCGATCCGCTGCGGCGACGCGAACTCGGTCGCGAGAAATTG
>DASRZO010000113.1:0-5744 GCA_035686405.1 Pseudomonadales bacterium
GCCGGCCATGCTCGCGATCGTCGCTGCGACGATGATCGTCGGCTCGCTGTTCAAGCAGCGATCCGTTTTCGTATCCGCGCTCGAAGCGCGTGGGCTCGACTACGTGCCCGATCCGATCGCCCAACAGCTGCACCGCACCGCCGTCGGCGGCGCAATGCAGCGCAGCTTCGCGCGCTTGCCGCAGGTCGTCACGCACACGCAAGCCGTCGACGCACGACGCGCGCAGCCGCGCTGGATCGTCGTCGAAGACGGCGGCGGACCACGCTACGTTTTTCCCGCGCCGGATCTCGCGCGCTTCCTCGACGCCGCCGCCGGCGATCCGCCAACCGAGCGAGGCGCAACAATCGACCTCGAGTCGATTCCGGCCACGCGCCTGCGCGCGCATCCAATCGATGTCCGCGCGACGCTGTACGAAGCGTGGGAGGAATTGAAGAAATCCTCGATCGAGGCCTTGTGCGTGCGCCGCAGCGCGGCGGATCCGACCTTGCTCGGCGTCCTCACGCGCGACGACATCGCCCGCTACGTCCGACTCGATCGCTGAGCGAAACGCCCTCGATTCCCATCGCGGAGCGGCATTGCGTCTCGTCTCGCGAGACGACTCCTCCGCATCACGGACCGGTTCGGTTGCGGCGTGGCGCGGCGCTGCGTTAGCGTCCGGCTCGTCCGTTCTCATCGAGACCGACGGTCGTGACCCTCAAGTTCGTGGTGTTGAACCCCAAAGGGGGTTCCGGGAAGACCACGATCGCCACCAATCTCGCGGCGTACTACGCAGCACACGAGAAGTTTCCCGTGCTGCAAGATCTCGACGCGCAAGCATCGAGTACCCGCTGGCTTGCGAAGCGCACCGAGCGAATGCCGCGTATCCACGGCATCTCGCCGTACAACGTGCCCGCAAAGGTGACGCGCACGTTTGCAATGCGCATTCCGCCGGAAGCCGACCGCATCATCGTCGACACACCGGCCGCGCTGAACAAACACCAGCTCGCCGACTACACCAGCGACGCCGATCGCATCATCGTGCCGGTGCTGCCGTCGGACATCGATATCCAGGCGGTCACGCGCTCGATCGCCGATCTGTTGCTGAACGGCAAGATCCAACGCAACGAAAACCGCCTCGCCGTCGTCGCGAACCGCGTGAAGCGCAATACCGTGATGTTCAAGTCGCTGATGCGTTTCCTCGATTCGCTGAAGATTCCGGTCGTCGCGGTGCTGCGCGACTCGCAGGCCTACGTCAAAGCGGCCGAGTCCGGCATCGGCCTGCACGAAATGAAAGGCGCGCGCTTCAAGGTCGATCAGGCACACTGGGTGTCGTTGATCGATTGGCTGGAGAACGGCGTCGTGCCGATCGGCGAAATCCCGTGGGCCGAAGTGTCGAAGACGAAGGACGCCAAAGGCGCATCGTCGAGCGAAGACGAAGACGATGTCGCCAACGAGGCAGCCAACGAACCACTCGACGACGCCATCTCGGTCGAAGACGCATCGCCGGAAGCCGCGCCCGCCGAGAAACCCGCGACGACGCCGTTGCGCCTCTTCAACATTTCGGCTTTCATCAAGCGCAAATCCTCGAACTGAAACGGCGGTGTCAGTGGCCCGCGCCTTCGACGGCATTCGCGTCATCGATTTCACGCAAGTCCTCGCCGGTCCGTTCGCGACGCAACAGCTCGCACAACTCGGTGCCGACGTCGTCAAAATCGAACAACCGGTCACCGGCGATCAGACGCGCGGCCTGATGCCGGGCACCGATGACGCCGGCATGTCGCCGTCGTTCCTCACTTGCAATCTCGACAAGCGCAGCCTGACGTTGAACCTGAAGGCACCCGCAGCGCGCGCCATCGTGCACGCGTTGGTGAAGACGGCCGACGTCGTCGTCGAGAACTTCACGCCCGGTGTGATGAAGCGCCTCGGGTTCGACTACGCGAGCCTCGCGGCGATCAAACCGGACCTCGTCTACTGCTCGATCTCCGGCTACGGCCAGCGCGGACCGAAGTCCGGCTACGCGGCGTACGACGGCGCCATCCAAGCCGCGAGCGGCATGATGGCAATCACCGGCCACCCCGAGACCGGCCCGGTGCGGACCGGTTACATGCCGGTCGACATGGCGACGGCGCTCAACACCGCGTTCGCGATTTCCGCCGCGTTGTACCGCCGCCGCGTCACCGGCGAAGGCCAATATCTCGACGTCGCGATGATGGACACCGCGATGGTGGTGCAGGCGCCGCAGATCAGCGGTTTCCTGATTCACGGCGTACAGCCGGAACTCTTCGGGAATCGCTCGCCGACCAAACAGCCGACGGCGAACGTGTTCGCGACGGCCGACGGGCACATTCAAGTCGTCGCGTTGAAGGAACCGCAGGTGCAGAAGTTGTTCGACGTGCTCGGCTGCGGCGAGGCGTACTCGGACGCGCGGTTCTCGACCGCCGACGCCCGCGTTGCGAACACACCGGCCGTCAACGCGATGCTAACGAGCCTATTCAGGCGCGAGACGACGCAGGTGTGGCTCGCGCGGTTGATCGACGCCGGCGTGCCGGTCGCCGAGATTCGCGATCTCGCCGCCGTCGTCGCGGATCCGCAGTTCGACGATCGCAACGCGTTCGTCGAGCTCGAATCGCCGATGAAACCCGGCAAGCGCATTCGCGTCGTCGGCACCGGCTACGTCGCCACACCGGACAGCCCGCAGTCGCGGCGGCCGCCGCCGAAACTCGGCGAACACACCGACGCGATCCTGCGTGAGATCGGCTACTCGGCCGAAGAGATCGCCGCGCTGCGATCGGCCGCGGTGATCTGACGGTGCGCGCCGTCGAGCGCACGATCGTCGCGGCGATGCCGGACGCAGATGCGCCGAGACCGGAGAACCCGATCCACTCGACCGACACCGCGCGCGACTACGGCTTTCGCGCCGCACTCGTCGGCGGCGCGACGATCTACGGCTGGTGCGCGGGCGCGTTCATCGACGCGGGCGGTCTCGATTGGCTCGACTGCGGCTGGGCGATCGTGTCGTTCAAACGACCAGTATTTCCGCAGGATGTCTTGCACGTACGCATTGCGACCGACGGTGCATTCGAGGTGCGCGGCGTCGACGAGCGCGTGCGTATCGACGGTCACGTCGGGCTCGGCGACCCGCCGTGGCCCGCGGTCGAGCCGCCCGTGCACAAACCGCCGCAACCGGCGGCCGACCCGCTACCGCTCTTGACGCCGGCGAGCGTACCGATCGGGCGCGATCTGCTCGCGCGCCGCGTACCGCTGTCCCGCGCCGACGCCGAGGCGTTCTGTCGCGACAAACAGAACGAGTCGCTGCCGATCTTCTACGGCGCCGACGCGCGCGTGCATCCGGCGTGGCTCGCGAACCAGCCGATCTATTGGCTGCACCATTCGTTCGCCTACGGTCCGGCGATTCACACCGAGAGTCGCATCGAACACGTTCGCGCTGCGCGCGCCGGGCAAGACTTCGTCGTATTCGGCCGCTGTGCCGACGCGTTCGAGCGCAAGGGCCATCACTACATCGTCAACGACGTCGAGATCGCCGACGCCGCGGCGCGGTTGGTCGCGCGCATTCGCCACACCGCGATCTACCAGGTCGCAAAGCCGCAAGGGGAGGGAACATGAACCGCACTCCACAACCACACTTCACCGGAAACCTTCGCCGTGCGTGCGCCGCGGCGGTCGTCGCAGGCGCGCTGCTCGTCGCGGGTTGCGCACCGAAAGACACGCGCGCGGGCACGACGCTCAGCGGCAGTGACGCGGCCTGGCCTGCCGATTGGCGGTTCACCGATGCGACGAAGGAAATCCAGATCCAAGTACACACGCCGTTCCTGATCCCGCATTCCGTCACCATCTGGTGCGCCGAGGTCGACGGCGAACTCTATGTCGGTGCCAATTCGCCGCAGAAGAAGTGGTGGCCCGGCTGGGTCGATCGCGATCCGGACGTGCGCCTCAGCATCGACGACAAGATCTACGCGGCGCACCTCGTGCCCCTCGACGACGCCGACAAGCTCGCGCAGGTGCGCGCTGCGTACGCAGCGAAGTATCAGCTGAACGCCGCCGCCGGTGCAGCGATGGGCGAAGTGCGCTACTGGCACGTCGTCGCACCGTCGGCCGCGTCGTAACGCCGCCGAGTCGTCGAACGTCTGCGCCATCGGACAGCGCGCGTACGCTACAACTCCGTCGCGCGCCATAGATACCAGCTCGCCGCCGTGCGATACGGCGCCCATCGCTCGCCGCGCGCGAGCACGTCTTTCGGACCCGGCATCGTGCCCTTCTTGAACGGCTCTTTTTCAAAAGCAATGGCGAAGCCTTTGCGAATGCCGAAGTCGTCGGCCGGCAACACGTCGGGCCGGCCGAGGCGGAACATCAGCAACATCTCGACCGTCCAGCGGCCGATGCCGCGCACCTTCGTCAACTTGTCGATCAGCTCGGCGTCGGAGAGCTGCGCAGCTTCGGCCAGCGTCGGTATTTCGCCGACGACCGCGCGCTCGGCGAGATCGCGCAGCGACGCGAGTTTCGCCCGCGACAGGCCCGCACCGAGCAATCGCTCGTCCGACGCGCGCATGATCTGCTCCGGCGCCGGTCCTTCGTGCGCGTTTTTGAAGAGCGCGCGCAGCCGCGCGAAGATCGTGGCCGCCGCTTTGCCGTGCAGCTGTTGGTAGACGATCGCTTCGGCGAGCGCGACGAACAAACTCGGCGCGTGCTTCATCTCCATCTCGAACGGACCGACGCGATCGATCAACCGACCGAGCGCGGGATCCGCCGCGCGCAGATGCGCGAGCGCCGCCGTCGGATCGAAGCCGTAGCGGCCCGCGCCGTCGAACAGATCCGCATCGGCGCGCCGGTGCGCACCTTCGATCGACAGCAATCTGAGTTTCGTCGTAATACCGCCGCTCGCCGAAAAACCGCCGACCTTCCCGCCCGCCGCAAGCACGCGATGACACGGCACGACGATGGCGAACGGATTGCGGCCGAGCGCCTGCCCGACCGCGCGTGCGAGACCGCGATCGCCGAGCCGCTCGGCGACTTCGCCGTACGTCAGCGTCCGACCCGGCGGAATGCTCCGCGCGACCGTGTAGACCCGTTGGTGAAACGGCGGCACGCGGCTCATGTCGAGCGGGATATCGGACAGGTCGCGCGCCTCGCCGCGCAGCAGCGCGGTGATCGCGTCGATCGCGCGTCGGATCGGCGCCGGCGGCTGCCTTTCGGCCGCTCCCGGGAAGCGCTTCTGCATCCGCTTCAGCGTATCGGCCGGACGCGACTCGGGCAGCTGCACGCCGATCAACGCCTCGCCGGACCACGCGACGCTGCAGCGGCCGACGGGGGTATCGAAGAATGCAAAGCCCGGCGCGTTCATTGAACTCCTGCCGTGTCGATGGCGATCCCGGTCGAAGATCTCGACCAATTCATAGCCGGCGGAATGCTAGCACCGCGCGTCGGACGGGAACTTGGAGGTTCTTGCTGCGGCATGCGTCGCCGACCGAGGTTCGACGCCCAACCGATGGCCGTCCATTCGGCAGCGGCTGCAACGGCTGCGGCGGTTCGACCTATCATGTTCGCGCACGACGCAGACAACGAGGAGGGAGGCCGTGGCGATCGATTTCACGTTTCCGGACGAGGTAGAGGACGCGCGACTGCTGGTGCGCCAATTCATGCGCGACACGGTCCGGCCGAAGATGGCCGAGATGCAGGCGAAGAAGGCGAAACGCGAGGAGTGGGGCGTCGCGATCCGCGGCCTGCGCGACGCGGCCAAGGCGCGCGGT
>DASRZO010000114.1:0-4791 GCA_035686405.1 Pseudomonadales bacterium
GGGTTCCAGTACCGGCATCCTGTTCGCGGGAACCTCTCGAGGCAGGGATGCCGAGAGGGAGCTTACATGGATGTACTTGCAGCGTGTCCCGCGAACAGGATGCCGGTACTGGAACCCCTCACCACCGTCACCGGCCCGACCACCCGTGATCCAACCCAACCACCGTCACCGGCCCGACCACCCGTGATCCAACCCAACCACCGTCACTGGCCCGACCACCGGTGAAGGAACCCAATCACCGTCACCAGCCCGACCACGGGAACCCATCACCACCGCCCCGACCACCCCACCAAGTCAGTCGCACATCACGTCAGCTGCAGCGCCCACGGCACCAGGAAATAGCACATCGTCGCGACCAAGAACGCGCCGAAGATGTCGACCGCGATACCGGCGCGCACCATCTGCGGCACTGTGATGTAGCCGCTCGAATAAACGATCGCGTTGGGGGGCGTGCCGGCCGGCAGCATGAATCCGAACGACGCCGTCATCGTCGCGGCGAACATCAGCGGCGCCGGATGCAGCGCGAAGCCTTCGGCGCCGGCCGCGACGATCGGCACCACAATGCTCGCGGTCGCCACGTTCGACGCGACTTCGGTCAGCGCGAGACTCGCGAAACTGACCAGTAGGATCGCGCTGTACGGCCCGACTTGGCCGACGCCTTTCAATTGATCGCCGAGCCACGTCTGTAGTCCGCTCTGCTGCATGCCGTACGCCATCGCGAGGCCGCCGCCGAGCAGCACGAGCAACCCCCACGGCACTTTGCGCGCCTGGTCGACGTCGAGTGCGAAGCGCAGCGGCTTCAGCGTGATCGGAATCAGTAGCAGCGCGATTGCGATGACCATCGCGACGGCCGCGTCGCCGATGTCCTGCTGCATCAGCTTGGCGAGCGCGGGCGGAAGGCTTTCGACGGGCACCGGCAGAACGTCGTTCCAGCCGAACGTCACGAGCGACCACCAGCCGGGGATCGTGAATGAACCGAGTTCGATGTCGTTGCGAAAAATCCACAGGAAAGCGGCGGTCAAGAACGCGACGAACGACACCCGTTCACCCCGGCTCATCGGTCCGAGCTGTGCGCGTTCGGCCGTGATCGCGTCGCTGCCGCCGGCGAAACCGTCGGCCGGAATCGGCGCGGCAACGCGCACCAGGAACAGATAGACGAGCGGTAGCGCGACCAGCACGATCGGCAAGCCGATCGCGAGCCATGTCGCGAAGTCGAGATCTTTGCCGAATACGGCGGTCGCTTGCTTCACCATGATGATGTTCGGCGCGGTGCCGATCTTGGTGCCGATGCCGCCGATGCTCGCCTCGTACGCGATGCCGAGCATCAGCGCGAGGCCGAAGCGTCGCAGCAGCGGATCGTTGCGGTCCATCCGCTCGCCCATCTTCAGCAGTACGGCCATGGCGATCGGGAACATCATCACGGTCGTCGCGGTGTTCGAGATCCACAGGCTGACGAACGCGGTCGACAACATGAAGCCGAGCACGATGCGCCGCGGACTGACGCCGATCGCCGAGATGATCGTCAGCGCCATCCGCCTGTGCATGCCCCATTGCTGCATCGCCGCGGCGATCATCATGCCGCCGAGGAAGAGAAAATTGACAGGGTCGAAGTACTGCAAGACGACCGCGTGAAGGGGCGCGACGCCGAAGAGCGGATACGCGACGAGCGGAATGCACGCCGTCGCCCACAACGGCAACGGCTCGGTGATCCACCACGTCGCCATCAGTACGACGACCGCGCCGGCCCAACTCGCTTCGCGCGACAAGCCTTCGCTGCCGAGCCAGAAACCGACCGTGAGAAACAGCAACGGTCCGAGCACCAGCCCGACGCGCTGGCGAGTGTCGAATTGCCGGATCACAGTTCGAGCTGCTCGATCGCGCGGCGGGCCTTGTCGAGCGACGCGTCGCGCATGTCCGGACGCAGCATCGCTTCGGCGAAGACGAATTGCGGCGCGACGATGCCGAGAAACCCGAGCATCGTCGTCAGATACGGCGTCTGATTTTCGCGCGGCGTCTCGGCGTATTGGCCGCCGCGCGCGGCGACGATCCAACAACGGCGAATGTTGCGCAGCTGGCCTTCGGATCCCTTCGCGCCGACCTTGAACGTGCGGTTGACACGCGTGACGTGATCGATCCACGCCTTGAATGCCGACGGCACGCCGAAGTTGTACAACGGCATACCGATCAGCAGGTCGTTCGCCGCCTCGAGTTCGCCGATCAGTTCATCCGATAGGTTCAGTCTTGCGCGATCGTCGGCGGTCAATGCCGCAGCCGGTTTCGCGAAGGCGGCGAACGTCGCCGCGTCGAGGTGCGGCAACGGCGGATTCTGCACGTCGCGCACGACGACCTGCGCGTCGGCGTGAACGCGCCGGTATTTCTCGACGAGCGATTCGGCGAGTTGCGACGATCGGCCGTCCCCGCCGAATATGCTGGCCCTCACATAAAGCAAACGATGCATGCGCGACCCCATCGGAAAGCGCGCATCTTCTCACACTCGATCGTTGCGGCACCCGTTGACGATCTGTTCGAGCATGGTGGCGAGGCTGCGCTCGAACTGGCGCTTCGACACGTAGCCGCTCAGCCACGTTTGCAGTTGCTGGTAGTAGACGGAGAACAGACAGTTCGCCAGCACGTCGCGGTCGACGTCCGCATCCAACTCGCCGCGCTCGACCGCGCGTTCGGCGAACGCGACGAGCTTGTCCGTGATGGATCGGGTGATCGCGATTAGATCCGCCGCGCGATCGCGATTACTGAGAAATGTGATCTCGCGAATCAGCGCGCGCGCGATGCCGACGTCGCGCGCGTGATAGGCGATGAAGCGCTTGAACAGTGCGCCGACCTGTTCGAGAAACAGTGCGTCGAGATCGATCGAGCGATATGCACGCTCGATCAAGTCGCGCATTTCGTCGGCGAACACCAGCGCGAGCAAGTCTTCCTTCGACTTGGCATACAGGAACAACGTGCCCGCGGCGATCTCGGCCCCTTTGGCAATTTGTTGGGTGGTCGTGTTCCCGTAGCCTTGCTCGCGATAAAGACGCCGCGCCGTTGCGACGATGCGGTCGCGCTTCTCGCGCTTGTTGCGCTCGCGGCGGCCTTCGCCGTCGACGATTTCGCCGTGGGCATCGCCGTTTCTCGACCGCTCGCCGTTGCGTGTGCGCTCGCCGCGGCCCCGTTCGTGACCGTTCCCCGGGCTGCGCACGGAGCCCCGCGCGTTGTTCGCCGATCTCGCCGTCAAGAAGAACCTCGGCCGCATTTGAGCCCAGCCATCATACGAACGCGGCGTCGTTGACTTCCACCACTCTTGGTAGAAAAATGAGTACGGTCATTTTGCGGGGCGAAACCATGCCGGCACGCACGGGGGCGCAGTTCCTCGCAGGACTACGCGGCGATAGAGAGGTGTGGGTCGAAGGAGAGCGGGTGCGCGACGTGGTCGATCACCCGGCGTTCACCGGCGCGGCGCACGCGCTCGCGGACGTGTTCGACCTGCAGCACGCACGCGCCGACCGCTGTTTGGTCGCGGACCCGGAGACCGGCGAAGCGATCAACGTCAGTCATCTGATTCCACGGTCGCGCGACGATTTGCGCCGCCGCCACGACGGGCTCGTCGCGATTGCCGAGTATTCGGTCGGTCTGATGGGACGCACGCCGGACTACATGAACGTCACGTACGCAGGCTTCGCGGGCCACGCCGAAGAGTGGGCGACCAACGGCAACGAAAGCGGCGCTGCGCGACTCGTCGCCTATCAGAAGAGGCTGCGGCGCGAGGACATCTCGCTGACGCACACGATCGTACAGCCGACGATCGACAAAGCGCTCGGCGATGCGCCGAAAGCCGGCAACACCGTTGCGCTGCGCAAGGTCGGCACGACCGCCAGCGGCATCGTCGTGTCGGGCGCGCGCGTGCTGTCGACGCTCGCGCCGTTCGCCGACGAACTCGCCGTCTATCCCGGCGCGCCGCTGCCGCCCGGTGCCGACGAATTCGCGCTGGCGTTCTGTATTCCGATGTCGACGCCCGGGCTCAAGTTCCTCTGTCGCGACTCGTACTCGCGCCCGCGCAACCTGTTCGACCATCCGTTGTCGTCGCGCTTCGACGAGCAGGACGCATTCGTGATCTTCGACAACGTCGAAGTTCCGTACGAGCGTCTGTTCATCGACTGCAATCTGCCCGTCTACAACTTCGTCATGAGTCAGACGTGGTGGCACAACATCATGCAGCAGACGACGATTCGGGCGCTGACGAAACTCGAGTTCGCGTGGGGCCTCGCGACGCACATGGCCGACGCCATCAACGCGTCGAGCCAACCGCAGACGCAGCAGATGCTCGGCGAGATCTGGACGTATGCAGAGATGACGCGCGCGTGCCTGCAGGCCGCGGAAGACGGCGCCGCCGACACCGGCAACGGCGTGTGGCTGCCGGACAAGCGGCCGTTCACGGCGCTGCGGCCGACGATGCCGGGCTGGATGACGCGCACGAACGAGATCATCAAGGAGCTCGGTTCGCACAACATCTTCACGACGCCGTCGCGCAGCCAACTCGACGACCCGCTGTTGCGGCCGCTGCTCGATCATCATCTGAAGGGCGCGGGCGAGGTCGACGCCGAACGGCGCGCGCGGATCTTCAGGCTCGGTTGGGACTTCGCCGGCACGGGACTCGCCGGCCGCAACGAGCAATACGAGCGCTTCTATCTCGCATCGGCGGCGCGCAATTATCAGTTGGCGCAGATGTTCGCAGACCGCACGCGGGCGAACGCGCTCGTTGGGCGTTTTCTGAACGAACCTCTATCGTGACGA
>DASRZO010000115.1:0-2864 GCA_035686405.1 Pseudomonadales bacterium
CTCGACGATGCGGATGTCGAACGCGTTGCGCCGCGCCCGGCGCCACAGCCCCACCGCGCGCAGGCACAGCCGGATGAACCACGCCGACTTGACGCCGTGACGCAGCCACTCGGGAAAGCGCCGCGTCGCCATGCGCGCCTCGCCATCGATCTCGATCGCGAGACGGCGGCGCGCATGGACGGACTCGAACGGGTCAGTGCTGAACAAGCCCGTAAAGGCGCGCGGCGTTGTCGTGCAGCACGCTTTGCCGTGTCGCCGGGCTCAAGTCGCCGAGCACCGCACGCAAGTGTTCGCGCGCGTGCGGGTACAGGCACGTCGGATGCGGGAAGTCGGTTTCGAACAGGACGTTCGCCGCGCCGATTCGGTCGATCAAGCGCGCCGGCCCTTCGCGTTCGAACCAAAAGCACGCCGAGATGTTGCGGCGGAATTTCTCGGTCGGCCGCAATTCGTGGTGCTTCACCTCGGTCGGCACCATCTGGTCCCACTGGTACTCGCACGCTTCGAGCAGGAACGGAATCCAACCGAGGCCGCTCTCGACCGAGACGAACCGCAAACGCGGATGCCGCTCGAGCACGTCGCTGTACATCAGGTTCGTGATCATCCGCGCGTTGTCGAGATACAGCAGCGCGCCGCCGACCGCCATGCGGCATTCCGAACCGAGCGATGACCACGGCGCGGTCGTGAAGAGCTCGGCGCCGGCCGCGGCGATGTGGAAGTTGAGCGGCGCGTTCAAATCGACGGCCGTCTCCCAGAACTCGTTCCACGAAGGATCGCCGTAATCCGGCAAGCCGATGCGCTCCGGCGCGTCGGTGATCGTGAAGCCCGACAGACCGATCGAATGCGCGCGGCGCATTTCCTTCAGCGTCGCGACGCGATCCCAGAACGGCAGGATCGCCTGCGGCCGTAGTCGGCCGTCGGTCGCCCGCTGCAATTCGGCCGCGGCATCGTTGTAGATCTCGACGCACGCTTCGCGCACGGCCGCGTCGGCGACGTCCTTGAAGCGCGCGCTCGCGAAGCCCGCGACGTTCGGATAGATGATCTGCGTGCCGATGCCGAGCGTATCGAGCATTTCGAGCCGCGCACGCGCGTCGTACGCCGCCGGATGCAGTTGATCGATGTGCGGCAAGAACAACTTGCCGAACGCCTTGTCGCCGCTGCGCTTGACCACCGACAAGCCGATCGGCCCGAGTGTCAGATCGCCGACGCGCCAGATCTGCATGCCGTTTTGTTCGACGACCTTCGGCATCCGGTCGCGCAACGCGCGCGGCGCGCGCGACGTCCACAAATCCGGCGGCTCGGTCCAGTGCGAATCGCAATCGACGACGGACACTCCCGGAAAGATCTCGTTCGACATGGCGTCACTCTCGCTGCGTCCCGGTGCGCGATTGTATGCCTCGCACGATGGTCTGAGGCCTCCCTTCCGTCGCGTTCGAAGTTGCCGACGACGGCGGTATGCTGCGGCGGCTCAAGCTCGCGGTCGTTGCACATGGCGCTGCTACTCGATCAGATCGAATGGGAAGACCCGATCCTGCCGGCGGTCGACGACCCGGCGTGGGAAGCGGAGGCGAAGCGCCGCGTCGGCCGCGTCGGCGAGATCGACCGGCGCGTCGCCCCGAATCCGTGGATCCGCGAGCTGTGCGTCGCGGCCGTCAGCTATCAGCCGACGCACGTGCCGATGCGCCTTTTCAACATCGCGAGCTTCGTGACCGCGCAGGAGAACGCCTGTCGCTACTGCTACGGCGCGAACCGCGCTGCATTGAAGGTGATGGGTTTCCCCGAAGCGTTGATCCGCCAAATCGAACGCGATGCGTCGGTCGCCGAGCTCGACGTTCGGGAACGCGCGGTGATCGAGTTCTGCCGCAACCTCGCCCGGGCGAAACCGCGGCCGTCGCGCGCCGCGCTCGAGCAGCTCGTCGGCCTCGGCTACTCGAAAGCCACCGCCGACGAACTCGCACTGCTCATCGCGTCGTTCTGCTTCTACAACCGCATCGGCGTGCTGACGGCCTGCCCGCCCGAGCGCGCATTCGAGCGCTTCGCCAACGGACCGCTCGGGCGCGCGGTCGGCGCCGTCGCGCCGCTGACGCGTGCACTGACGACCTTGCTGCGGCGCAAACCGCAAATCGTCGCGGACGACGCGAGCGAGCTCGCGGCCGGGCCGTTCGGCGGCGTCGCCGCAGCGCTCGCCGGTCTGCCGGCGGCGCGCATCGTCAAAACCGCGCTCGACGGTGCGTTCGCGTCGCAGATCGTGTCGCGGCCGACGAAGGCGCTGATGTTCGCGATCGTCGGGCGAGCACTCGACTGTCGCTACACCCAAGCCGCGGCGGGCGCACTGCTCGCGGCCGACGGCTTCGACGCTGCCGCGGTCGAGGCGGCCGTCCGCACCCTCGCCTGCGCGCGCCTGCCGCCGCACGAAGCACCGCTGCTGCCGTGGGTACGCGACACGGTGCACTACCAGACGCCGGCCGTGCAGAGGCAAACCCGCGCGCTGCTCGACGACATCGGTCGCGATGCCACGCTGGAAGCGATCGGCGTCGCGGCCCTCGCCAACGGTACGGTGCGCCTCGCGATGCTGCTCGAGTGACCGTCGCGTGGATCGCTGCCGCGATTGCCGCGGCCGGCGGCGTCGCTCTCGCCGCGTATCTGTTGCGTCGGGCGGCGCAGCTCGAGCGCCTGCTCGCCGAATCGAAGGAGCAACTCGAACGGCTGCAGCGGCTATTCGAGCGCTTCGTTCCGCGTGACGTGGTCGATCGCCTGACCGACGCGCGCGACGAATTCCCCCCGCAGCGCCGCCACGTGACGATGCTGTTCGCCGATCTGCGCGACTTCACCGCGCTGTGCGACCGGCTCGATCCGGCACAGAGCGT
>DASRZO010000116.1:0-23308 GCA_035686405.1 Pseudomonadales bacterium
GGTCCGCGTCGACCGCTGCGACGTGGAACGCTTCGAGGTCGACGCCGTCGGCGACCGCGCGCCGTCGTCGGAGAGCATCACGCACGGCATGGTGTACGCGGCCGACGCGGCCATCGGCTGGATCATGCACGCGCACGCCCCGGCGATCTGGCGAAACGCGGCGCGCCTCGGGCTCGCCACCACCGGTCGCGACGTCGAATACGGTTCGCGCGGCATGGCGGCGGCGGTCCGCGCGCTGCTCGCGCGCGACCACCGGCGGCCATTGCTGTTTGCAACCCTCGGTCACGCCGACGGCGTCTTCGCCTGCGCGGCGACGGCCGACGATGCGGGCGCATTGCTGGTGCGCACGCACGCCGCTGCGCTGGCGCGAGCATCGCGATGAGTCGCCACGTTCCGCCATCGATCCGCTGGCACGACGAGCGCCTCGAGTTGCTCGATCAGACGCAGTTGCCGCACCACGCGACGTACGAGGTGCAGACCTCGGCGGAATCGGTGGAGTCGGCAATTCGCGCGCTGAAAGTTCGCGGCGCGCCGGCAATCGGTATAGCCGCCGCGTACGGACTCGTCGTCGCGATGCAGCCGTACCGCGATTCCAGCGGCGAACGGTTCGCGCACGCGCTCGACGCGGCGGCGGACCTGCTGCGCCACGCGCGCCCGACCGCGGTGAACCTGCGTTGGGCGGTCGACCGCGTCGTCGCCGCCCAACGGTCCGGCGATGGCGCGGCGCGGTATTCCGCGATCAAGGCCGAGGCCGAAGCCATTCACGCCGAAGACCGGCGGATGTGCCGCGCGATCGGCGCAGCCGGCCGAGCGCTGATTCGCGACGGTTGCGGCGTCCTGACGCATTGCAACGCCGGCGCGCTCGCGGTTTCCGAACTCGGCACGGCGACGGCGCCGATGTATCTCGCGCACGAGGCAGGCGTGCGGTTTCGCGTATTCGCCGGCGAAACGCGGCCGCTATTGCAAGGCAGCCGATTGACCGCATGGGAGCTCGAACAGAGCGGCATCGACGTCACGTTGATCAGCGACACGATGGTCGCGCACCTGATGGCGCAAGGCGAAATCGATCTCGTCATCGTCGGCGCGGACCGCGTCGCGCGCAACGGCGACGTGATCAACAAGATCGGCACGTCGATGATCGCGATCGTCGCGAAGCATTTCGGCGTGCCGTTCTACGTCGCGTGTCCGGCGTCGACGTTCGATCCGGACACGCCGGACGGTCGCGCCGTCGCCATCGAAGAGCGCCACGCCGACGAGGTGCGCACGGTACGCGGCCACGCGACGGCGCCGCCGAACGTCAAGGTGCGCAATCCGGCGTTCGACGTGACGCCGTTCGACTTCGTCACCGCGTTCATCACGAACGCCGGCCTGCTCGAACCGCCGTTCGAACGCTCGTTGCGCACGCTGACGACGCAGTCGGGCCGCGTATGAGCCGCTACCGCCCGCCGCGGGAAAAGTCGAGCCCGTTCATCACGCCGCTCGGCCAACGCCGCCTATCCGACGAATTGAAGGACCTGTGGAAGGTGAAGCGTCCCGAAGTCACGCGCAAAGTCGCGGAAGCCGCTGCGCTCGGCGACCGCTCGGAGAACGCCGAATACATCTACGGCAAGAAGATGCTGCGCGAAATGGACGCGCGCATTCGCTTTCTGTCGAAACGCCTCGACGAACTGGTCGTCGTCGACCGTATTCCGCCGGACCGCACGCGCGTGTACTTCGGCGCGTGGGTGACGCTCGAGGACGACGACGGCGCGGAGTTTCGTTATCGCATCGTCGGCGCCGACGAGTTCGACCGCGTCGACGGCTACATCAGCATCGACTCGCCGATGGCGCGCGCGATGCTGAAGAAATCGCGCGACGACGAAGTCGTCGTCCAACGACCCGACGGTGTCGCGCACTACACGATCACGGAGATTCACTACGATGACCCACTCCGGGAAACCGATTGAAGTTCGCGGGCTCGACCACATCGTGCTGCGCGTGAAGGATCTGACGGCGTCGCTCCGGTTCTACCGCGACGTGTTGGGTTTTCCGATCGAGCGCGAACTGGATCTCGGCCTCGTGCAGTTGCGCGCCGGTGCCGCGCTGATCGATCTCGTGCCGGTGTCGAGTGCGCTCGGCCGCCTCGGCGGACCCGCCGCCGGTGTGAACGGGTTCAACATGGATCACTTCGCGCTCGATCTCGAACGATTCGACGCTGCCGCGATCTTCGCGTACCTCGACGCCCACGGTGTCCAACACGGCGCGGTCGACCGGCGCTATGGCGCGCGCGGCACGGGACCGTCGATTTACGTCAAAGATCCGGACGGAAACACCGTGGAATTGAAAGGCCCGCCGACGGATAGACCGCAATCTCCCGTATGAGGTAACGCACCCATACAAGGAGATTTCCGATGTTCCAGCAGCACCGCAATCCGATTAGACCGAGCGCCGTATCGGCGCTACGTGGTCTGCTCCTCGCGGGCGCGCTGACCGTCACCGCGACCGCGATCGCCGCCGATGCACCGCCCCCGCCGCCGAGCCCGCCGGACGGCCAATGCAATTGTCGCGGTGGTGAAATGGATCTCGCGAAGATGAAAGAGCGCGCGGCGCAGGAGTTCGCCGCGGCCGACACGAACCACGACGGCAAGATCAGCCTCGACGAATTTCTCGCGTACAAACCGCAACGCGGTCCCGGTGGTCCCGGTGGTCCCGGCCACATGGGTATGCGGATGGGCATGATGGGCGGCGGTTGGATGGGCGACGACCACGGTGCGGGCGGCCCCGACAATGCCGACTGGAAGAATGCCGATTGGAAGAAAGAGCACGACGCGCAGGTGCAGCAATTCCAAAGCGATCTGTTCAAGGCGCTCGACACCGACCACAACGGCCAGATCTCGCAAGCCGAGTGGGCTAAGGCGCCGGAAGTCGTGCCGACGGTGATGAAAACGGAAATGTTCGCGCGGCTCGACAAGAACCACGACGGCTATCTGACGAAGGACGAGTTCCCACCGTTCGTGCAGAAGCTCGCGAAGCTGCAAGCGATGGACACGAACCACGACGGCAAAGTCTCGCCCGACGAAATGAAGGCAGCGCGCGCAGCGAAAGGAGCGCAAACTTCGCCGAGCACCCCGTCGAATTGAGCGCAACCGTTGCCTGGACCCACGGACGAGGAACTCATGGCGCAGGTACAGCGTCACGATCAGGAGGCCTTCACGCGCCTCCTCGATCGGCACCTGCGCGGCCTGCAGAAGTTCCTGATTCGAATGACCGGCAACGCCGCCGACGCCGACGAAGTGGCGCAGGAAGCGTTCCTGCGGATTTGGAGCCAAGCGCGGCGGTGGCAACCCGACCGCGTGAAGTTCACGACGTGGCTGTATCGAATCGCACGCAATCTCGCGATCGATCGGCATCGCAAGCAGCGCGAGTCGACCGACGAAGACATGACGGTGTTTCCCGACGACGCGCCGGACGCGTCGCAGACGATCGATGCGGAGCGGCGCCAACGCTTGCTGCGCGACGCGGTCGCGCGATTGCCCGAACGCCAACGCACCGCGTTGATGTTGTGTCACTTTGATGGACTGTCGAACCACGATGCCGCTGCAATTCTCGAAGTCACCGTCGAGGCGCTCGAATCGCTGTTGTCGCGCGCGCGGCGGACGTTGAAGACCACGTTGCGACCCGTACTGGAATCGGAAGAGACGCTGCCATGCACGACCAACTCATGACCAACGCCGAATTCGAGGCGCAGCTCGATCGCCTCGGCGCGACGATCGATCGCTGGCCGAGCGAACTCGCGCTCGACGCACGGCGGTTGCTCGCTCAGTCCGCCGACGCACGTTTGCGTCTCAAAGAAGCGAGCGCCTTGGAGGTGTTGTTAGACGAGGCGTTGCCGGCGACATCGTTGTCGACCGGCGCGGTGCGCAGCCGGATCCTCGATGCCGTCGCGCGCGACGCGGCAGGGCCGAGTTGGTGGGCCTGGCTCGTCGGCGGCAGCGGTGTGCGCAGGCCGATTGCGATCGCGGTCGCATTGATTCCGCTGTGCCTGGGTTTTGCGTTCGGCATCTACGAACCGACGACCGTCGGCGACGACCTGGCGTCCGACGTCAGCTTGCTCGCCTTCGCCGACTACGAAGGCATCCCCGATGCGAACTAGTCGATGGCTGATCGGCGGCTTGGTGCTGTCGATCGTCGCGAACCTACTGCTGATCGGTTTCGTCGTGGGGCGTTTGTCCGGCTTCGGTCCGCCGCCGCCGTTCAGCCCCGATCCGACGACGGGTTTCTTCCGCATGCTCGGATTTCTGAGCGACGAACGCCGCGCGGCGATCATGCCCGACGTACGCAAGGAGATGGGCGATCTGATGCCGATGCTGCGCAAAGTGCGCAGCGATCAACGCAGCGTCTACGACGCGCTGACCGCAGATCCGTTCGATCCCGCGGCGCTCGACACGGCGCTGGCCGAACTGCGCACGAACTTGACGACCGCCGAAGTCGCGAGCCACCACTCGTTCGTCGAACTGGCAAAGCAGCTGACGCCGACCGAACGCCAAGAACTCGCCCACGCGATGCACCGACCGCGCATGCGCATGGGCGGCCCGGGCGCCGATTCAGAAGGACGTCAACATCCGCCGCTCGGGATGCATCCCGGGGGCGGCGGGGACCAACCCCCTCAAGAAGACCGTCAGTGACGGAGCGACGGTGCGCAGCGGCTTTGCGCCGGGCGCTTCGAGCATCACTTGTCCGCTCGCGTTGTCGACCGATAGGAAGAGGTCCGACTCGGGCTCCGTACACGCGAAGAACACCGTGAACGGTGCGCGTGCGCGCCGCTTCGCAATCGAGTGGCCGATCAGGTTCTCGATCAGCCGCTCCGCATCGGCCGGGTTCCACAGCAAGATCAAGCTGACGTGCCCGTCGGCCGCGGTCGCTTCGAGTCCGCCGGACCAGAACGCGCCGTAGTACGCCTTGACGTCCGGATGGATCGGTTGCTCGAGCGCGCGCTCGAGTCCGGCGAAATCGTCGGCGAACGCGCGCCGTAGCGGCCGCCACGCGATCTGCTGTTCGCCGTTCCGGCCTTCGAGCGGGAACGGTTCCCCGATCTCGCACGGCGAGCGCCACTCCGGATCGAACGGATCGACCAAGTGCGGATACGACTCGACGTAACGGTCGACGAAGCCCGCGAGCGCAGCGGCGACGTCGCTCACGAACTCGGCACTCGCAGAGACACGACCGCGGCGTTTGTCGTTAAATGCGCCAGCCATGAAAACACTGACATTGCAGCCGATCGATCACGTCGAGGGCACCGTGCAATTGCCCGGGTCGAAGAGCATTTCGAATCGCGTTCTGTTGCTCGCAGCATTGGCCGAGGGTACCACGCGGGTCGGCAACCTCCTCGACAGCGACGACACGCGCTTCATGCTCGACGCGCTGATCGATCTCGGCGTCGACATTCGCCGCCGCGACGGCGCCGCCGACATCGTCGGCCGCGGCGGACCGTTGGTCACGGCCGACGTCGAGCGCGAGCTCTATCTCGGCATGGCCGGCACCGCCTATAGGCCGCTGACGGCGACGCTCTGCCTCGGCCGCGGCACGTTCCGACTGATGGGCAGCGAGCGCATGGCCGAACGCCCCATCGCAGACTTGGTGGACGGGCTGCGCGCGCTCGGCGCGTCGATCGACTATCTCGGTCGCGACGGATTTCCGCCGTTGCGCGTGCACGGCACGGGACTGCGCGGCGGCGCGATCCGCATGCGCGGCGACGTGTCGAGCCAATTCCTGACTTCGTTGTTGATGGCTGCGCCGTACGCGGCGCAGCCGGTGACGGTCACGATCGACGGCGAGCAAGTCTCGAAGCCCTACCTCGACATCACGATCGGCTTGATGAAGCGCTTCGGCGTCGCAGCGACGCACGAGAACTACCGGCGTTTCGCCGTACCGACCGGCCGCTACCGTTCGCCCGGTGCGATTCACATCGAAGGCGACGCATCGGGGGCTACGTATTTCCTCGCCGCCGGCGCCATACGCGGCGGCGTCGTCGTGCACGGCATCGGCCGCACCAGCGTGCAGGGCGACGTTGCGTTCGTGGACGTTCTGACGGCGATGGGCGCAACGGTGCGAGTCGCCGACGACAGCGTCGAGGTGCGGGCCGCGCCGCTGCGCGGCGTCGATCTCGATCTCAACGCGATTCCGGACGCGGCGA
Source organism: Pseudomonadales bacterium (assembly GCA_035686405.1). Taxonomy (GTDB): domain Bacteria; phylum Pseudomonadota; class Gammaproteobacteria; order Pseudomonadales; family Azotimanducaceae; genus DATJGR01. Next base: position 6,173 of record DASRZO010000116.1, read on the forward strand.
TGACGGTCGCGGTGCTCGCGCTCTTCGCGCGCGGCACGACGCACATCCGCAACATCGGCAACTGGCGCGTCAAGGAGACCGACCGGTTGAGCGCGATGGCGAACGAATTGCGGAAACTCGGTGCGACCGTCGACGAAGGTGCCGATTCGATCGCGGTGACGCCGCCCCGCCAATTCGTACCGGCGCGCATCGAGACGTACGGCGACCACCGCATCGCGATGTGTTTTTCGCTTGCCGCGCTCGGCGGCGTGCCGGTGACGATCGTCGATCCGGATTGCGTCGCGAAGACCTTCCCCGAGTACTTCTCGGTGTTCGATTCGATCAGCCGCCGCGGTTGACCGTCGCCGGCGCCAGGCGCACGCGCGGTTTCGGCCCGCGGCGCGGGGCTCCTTCTCCCGCAGGGCCTTCCAATCGCGCCGCCAGCGTCTCCAGAAAAGCGGCATGGGCTGCATCGAACGCCGGCTCGCCCGGCGCGACCCCGGTGATCACCTCTGCGATCTGCCGGAACACCTGCGGGAAGAGCGTCACCGCCGTCAGCGCGAGTTCGACTTGCGCCGCATCGACATCGGCGACGATTCGGCCCGCGCGTTGCGCGACGTCGATTGCATCGACGCGCTCGCGCCACTGCGCCCGATGAACCGCATCCGCCACGATTCGAGGCGCGGCCCCGGTCAGCGCTTCCCACATCAACCGGCGCAGGTCCTCGGGCCGGCTTCGGGCATGCATCGACCGTGCGGTGAGTTCGGCCGCCAGCGACTCGGCACGCGGTGCAGCGGCGTATGCGCCGAGCCGTTCTTGGAGCACCGCTGCATACAGCCCCTCCTTGCTGCCGAAATAGTGATACAGCATCCGTTTGTTGATCCCCGCGGCGGCGGCGATCGCATCGATACGACCGCCGGCGTAGCCGCGCGCTGCGAACTCGTGGATCGCGCCTTCGAGGATCGCGCGCCGGGTTTGATGGGGACTGCGTTTGCGGACCATCGTGAGTAACCGAATAGTTACGTCATATGTAACTATGAAGTGAATTATCGAATCAAGCCGGCCCGCGTTCCGCCCGAGGTCGGCCACCGGCGGCACGGACGCAGCCGAACCAACACGGAACCCAGCCGACTAGCGGCGCGACGCATTGCGAGCGGCTCGCCTGCGAAGACCGATCGGCCAGCGGCTATTGCCGTACTGAAACGCCGATGGTCTACGAGCAGCGATCGGCGGCCCGTCCGAGGTACCGGCGACTGCTGTCTGCACGCGTCGACGCCGACCCAACGCCGTCACTCGTTCGGCTGTCATCCGGACTTCCCGTCCGGACTCCTGCGCTTCGATCGCATCGCACGCCGGCCACACCGTGAGACCTCGAGACCTCCGCCGTCACGGCGCACCGATCGGTGTGCGTCGCGACGCTGCGCCGTCAGTTCTGCTATAAAGTCGCGCGTCGCTGAGGAGGACCCCACGCACATGCCACGACGATTCGTCGCGCGCTTGACCTTTGTGCTGGCAACCATGGGATGTGTGTTTGCCGGCAACGCCGAGGCATCGAAGCAAGGCCTCGACGAAGGCGTTCAGGTGGCTCTCGAGAACCTCGCGGCGAAGATTCCGGTCGCGCCCGAGCTGATCCAAAAGGCAGCCGGCATTCTCGTATTTCCGCGCGTATACAAAGCGGGATTCTTGTTTGGCGGCAGCGTCGGCGACGGCGCGCTGCAAGTCCACGGCCAGACTGTCCAGTATTACCGCACCACCTCGGTGTCGTGGGGCTTTCAGATCGGCGTGCAGTGGCGCACCGAGATCGTGATGTTCATGACGCAGGAAGCGCTCGAGAAATTCCGCGAAGGCAACGGCTGGCAGGCCGGCATCGACGGCAGCATCGCGATCATCGCGTTCGGGGTCGGCAACAGCATCGATACCTATAACATCCAGGAGCCGATCATCGGCTTCATCTTCGACGACAAGGGCTTGATGTTCGATCTGTCGTTGAAGGGCGCCAGGTACTGGAAGATCGACGTCCACTGACGCCGGGTCAGCCGCGCCGCCGACCGACGAGGGTTCCGACGAAATCGAAGATCAGGCGCCGCCCGCGTCAGCGAGTCGCGCCGAACAGTCCCGAGCGGCTGCGTTCGAGGTCGAGCAGCCAACGCTTCGAATCGAGACCGCCGCCGAAGCCGGTCAGCGAGCCGTCGCTGCCGATCACCCGATGGCACGGGATGATGATCGGAATCGGATTTGCACCGTTCGCCGCACCCACTGCGCGCAGCGCGTTCGGATGGTCGACGTGCATCGCGACGTCGCGATAGGTCTGCGTCGTGCCGTACGGAATCGTCGTCAGCGCATGCCATACGGCGCGCTGAAAGTCCGTTCCGTCCGGCGCCAACGGCACGTCGAAGGTGCGCCGCTCGCCGTCGAAATATTCCTGCAGCTGCCGCTTCACGCGTTCGAACGGTTCGTCGAGCCGCTCCCAATCGGGCTCGGCGCTGCGCGCCTTGTCGCCGCGCGAGAACCCGACGACCTTCAGCGCATGGCGGCTTCCCGCCAGCAACAGCGGTCCGATCGGACTGTCGATGTAGGTGTAGAGCATCGTTGTGGTATCGATTCGGGCGATTCGCGCCTGCCGCTCGTCTCGAGTTATGACCAATGCCGCGGTTGGGCGAGTCGCAGGCCCTATAATGACTCGCGCCATATTACCTGTGCGGCGGATTTTGATCGTTACTCCGCACCCGAACGACATCGATGCGGCCCTCGACCAGGCCACGGCTCGGGTCGACATTCCGCGCACGTTTTCGTTCCGCTTCGACTTGCACGAGTCGTGGATCGGCCCCGACCGACGTAGAGCGCTGACCGCCGTTTTCCTCGTCGAGAGCGATTCCGTCAGGGGTTTCGTGACCGACCGGCCGCTCGACTCGCCTGAGCCGGGACATTTCGCCGCGACGGCGAAACGCTGCGGCGCGGCGATCTTCCGCCTCGAACAGCCGTTGCGACTCGTACCGATTCCGATCGCCAAACCATGGGGCCTCGAGCACTGGTACACCGGCATCGAGGCGCGCGGCGTCAGCAACGTCACGGACGGCCTCCGCACCACGCCGTTGGCGTGGGTGCTCGCATGCGCGCCGCGTCATCTGTGCGGCGACGCACCGATCGCGCTGTTGAAGGTACTCGACCCTGCGCCGAACCCCGTGCTCGGCGATTTGTACTTCGAACTGCACGAGTCGAAGGAGGAGTGCTACGTCGTCACGCGTGTGGACCGCCGCGCCTGGCCCGACGGCCGCGGCGCGATTCGGTACGGGATGAACGGCGCCTTGCGCGCGTCGTATCGCGACGACAAACGCTTTCGCGCCGACTACGCCGCTGCGGTCGGCCGCTACGAAGAGATTCGTCGCACCATAGATCGATCGTTAGACGACAAACGCATCGCCGCGGGCTACGCGCTCGATGCGCCGATACCGGTCGACCTCATGCAGCGGTGGGTCGACGAGATCGACCCGGCGCTGGGCGACGAGGAACGCAAACGCCGCCGCGCAATGGACGCGTTCACCGAGATGCGGCCTCTCGGCGAAGGCGATATCGTGCAGCTGCCGCGCCTGCTGCCGCACGCGCTCCAGCACGGAGTCCGAGTGATCGAATTGCAATCGCCGACGTACGAGCGCCGCATCGTCTCCTTCGCGCAGAAAGTCCTGACGCAAGGTCACTGGGATACGCAAGCCGCGGTCGACGCAATGCGACTCGACAATCCGGCGCCGGCGCCGCCGCGCGCGCTGATTCGCGAGCCCGATTGCGTCGTCGAACGCATCGTCGAATTCGACGGGTTCGCGGTGCGGCGCGTCACGTTGTCGCCCGGTGCGCGGTTGTCCATCCCGAAAGGTTCGCGCTATGCCGTCTGCGTCGGCGTGTCCGGCGAAGTGACGCTCGGCGACGCCACGCTCGCGTGCGAAGACGCTTGCCTGTTGCCGCAGTGCGCGACATTTCGCACGCTCGTGAACGCCGGTGTGAAACCGTGCGTGTGCATCATCTGCGGCCCTGAATTATGAGCGCGAACCCCAATGTGAACGGCGCCGCGCCGCAGGCGGCGCGGCCGAACATTCGACGCTACGTGATCCGCACCGCGATCGTGACCGCGCTGTACTTCGCGATGCTCGTGTACCCGGTCGTGCGTCTGATCGGCCTGCTCGTACCGCACTGGTCGCCGAACACCTTCGAACTGCTCGCGATCGTCGTCGGACCGCTCGCCGGCAGGATCATCCACGAACGGTGGCCGAGTGCGGCAACCCGCGCACTCGCGGCGGCGGCGCTCACGTGGCTCGGCATCTGCTTCCAGTTGTTCACGGTCATGTTGGCGTTCGAGATCGTCGACGCGATCGCCCCGTTGCCGCCGCAGCCCGCCGGGATCGTGATCGCGGCCTTCATTGCCGTGCTGTCGCTCACCGGCTTCGTCAACGCTCAGCTGCTCCACGTCGAACGCGTGCGTCTCGCCGGCCCGACGCGTGTGTCGGGTCGCACGCTGGTGCAAATCAGCGACGTGCACATCGGGTCGCGCAGCCCGCGGCTGCTCGAGCGGATCGTCGAGCGCGTCAACGAGCTGCAGCCCGATTACGTCTTGATCACCGGTGACTTGATCGACTTCGCCGGCATCTCGCGCGCGGAACTCGCGCCGCTCGGCGAATTCGACGCGCCGGCGTATTTCGCGATCGGCAATCACGAACGCTACGTCGACCTCGCGGCCATCGACGAACGGCTGCGCTCGCTCGGGGTGAAAGTGCTGCGCGACCAAGCAGCCATCGACGGGCCGTTCCAATTCATCGGCGTCGACGATGTCGACCAAGCCGCGCGCATCGCCGCGCCGCTGAGCCGCATCGCGCTGTCGAAAGATCACTACGGCGTGCTGCTGTACCACCGCCCGGACGGCTTCGACGCGGCGGTCGAACGCGGCATTCCGCTGACGCTGTCCGGGCACACGCACGCGGGGCAACTGGTGCCGTTCAACTTTCTGGTGCGTCGCATCTATCCGCGCATCCGCGGCTTGTACGAAGCGAACGGTTCGCGGTTGTACGTATCGCCGGGAACCGGCACGTGGGGACCCGTGCTGCGGATCGGCTCGCGATCCGAAATCACGCTCTTCGAGTTCGACTGATCGGATCGACGTTCGGGGTCCGCACGCGGCGGTTGGCTCGAGACGTTCGTGCAGCTATTCGCCGCGCAGCGCGACGGTGATCGGCAAGCGCGCCGCTCGCAGCGCCGGAAAAAGGCCGCCGACGAAGCCGAGCACCACCGCCCATGTGAGGCCTTGCGTCATCAGCTTCGGTGTCACGGCAAAGTCGAACGCGACTTGCGAAAACGACCCGCTGTTCAAGGTCGATATCGTCAGGCCGTTGAAGACGATGTACGAAAGGCCCGCTCCAACGAGCCCACCGAGGAGCGCCAGCAGCAGCCCCTCCAGCATCACCGAGATCAGAACCGGGGTCGCACCAAATCCGATCGCGCGCAGCGTCGCGATCTCCGTCGTGCGCGCGGTCACGGCGCTGTACATCGTGTTGAGTGCGGCGAAGATCGCGCCGAACGCCATGATCACGCCGACCAGATAGCCGAAGCCGCTGATGATCGACGACAAACGCTGCGACTGTTGGCCGTAGAAATCCTGTTCGGTGCGGATCTGCAAATCGAGCCGCGGATCGGCCGCGATCCGTTCCGCGACCGCACCGACCGCAGACGGATCCGTCAGTTTCACCCGCATCGTGCTGACGTTGGCGCCGCGGCGAAACGCCGATTGCACGACTTTCAGGTCGCCCCACACTTCCGATTCGTGCACGTCGCCATCGGCCGTGAAAATTCCGACGATCCGCCAATCGCTGTCGCGAAAGCGCACGGTCGAACCGAGATCGATTCCGGCGAACTCTTCGGCCGCGCGTTTGCCGACGATCACCTCGCCCTTGCCGGGTTCGAACATGCGACCGGCGACGATACGCAATTCCGGTCGTACGACGAACGCGTTCGCGTCGACGCCGCGCATGACGAGATTCGCCGGCGTCCCGTTGCTGCGCTTCGGTACGTCCACGATCGTGTACAACTCGCCGCTCGCGGCCACGACGCCGTCCATCTGCGACACGACGTCGACGGCTTCGCGCGAGATGCCGCTCGACAACTCTCCGTTCGCGCCGCCGCGCAGCACGATCGCGCGGTCCGGCGAACTGGTCGATTCGAGCGCGGCGCGAAACCCGGTCGCCATCGCGAGGATCGACACGAGCACCGCCACGACGCCGGCGATGCCGACGACGATCACCGACGACGAGCCGAGCCGCGACGGCACGTTGCGCAAGTTCATCAGCGTGATTTCGCGGATCTGTCCGAACACGTCAGTGCTCGCGCAACGCGTCGACGATGCGCAACCGCCGCGCCGTCAATGCCGGCACCGCGCCGACCGCAAGCCCCAACGCGAGTGCGATGCCGAGTCCAGAAGCGAACGTCTGCCACACGATCGTGAAGCCCGGCAGGATGTCCTTGATGCCGCGCGCGACGCCCGGCGCGAGAAGCGCCGCAACGGCGAGGCCGAGCACGCCGCCGACCAAACACAAAAGCACCGCTTCGCCCAGAACCAACAGCGACACGGATAGATCGCTGAAACCGAGCGTCTTCATCACCGCCAGTTCAGGCACGCGCTCGCGAAACGCTTGCGCCATCGTATTGCCGGTCAACAGCAGAATCGTGAAGAACACCGCGCCGAGGATGCCGCCCATCATCAAACCGATGTCGCCGATCTGGTTTGCGAACTGCCGAGCGAACTCGGCTTCGGTCGCGGTCTTCGTCTCGTTGGCGGAATTCTCGAACTGCGCATCGATGGAGCGCGCGACTTCGAGCGCCTTCGCGGGATCGCTGACGCGCACGACGAACCAGCCGACCTGGCCTTGGCCGAACTGCCGCGCTTCGTCGAAGTAGTCGTAGTTGAACAAGAACGCATCTTGCGACGACCCGCTACCGCCCTCGTGCGGTGCCTGATACGTGCCGACGAGATCGAATTCCCACAGCCGCGTGTTGTCCTTTTTCGGATAGATGTCCGCTTGGATCGGAATCTTGTCGCCGATCCTCCAGCCGTACTTCGCCGCCATCTCGGCCGGCGCCACCGCGCCCGTACGCGTGTTCTCGAACGCCTCGAGCTGCTGCGGATCGATGCGGAACTCCGGATACACGGCGAACCACTCATCGGGCTTCACCGGGTACTTCGCGAAGAAGTTCTTGTGGTCTTGATAGAAGCCGCCGAACCAGTCCGCGTGCGTCGCCATCGCGACGCCCGGCACGCGGCGGATCTCGTTCAAATGGCTGATCGGCAGCGGATCGATGATCGAGTACTTCGGCTGCACGATCAGGCGGTCGACGCCGGCGACGTCGACACCGGCCGAGAACGCGTTCGCGATGCTGCGGAGCAGCCCGAACAACAGAAACGCGACGACGATCGACACCAACGTCAACGCCGTGCGCGTGCGGCGCCGGAACAGTCCCGCCCATACGAGCGAGAAGAAACTCACGCGTGCGCTTCCTCGACCAGCCGACCTTTGTCGAGGTGCAGCACGTGGCGCGCGTGATCGGCCGCCTTCGGATCGTGCGTCACCATCACGATCGTCTTGCCGTGCTCGCGGTTGAGCAGCGCGAGCAGGTCGAGGATTTCATCGGCCGTGTCGCGGTCGAGGTCGCCGGTTGGTTCGTCGCAGATGAGGAGCGTAGGGTCCGCGACCAACGCGCGCGCGATCGCGACGCGTTGTTGCTGACCGCCGGACAACTCGCCCGGCTTGTGATGCGCGCGATCGGCGAGACCGACGATGGCGAGCGCCGTCGCGGCATTTTTGCGTCGTTGGGCCGCGTTCAGCTTCGTCAACAGCAGCGGCAACTCGACATTGCGCTGCGCGGTCAGCACCGGCAGCAGGTTGTAGAACTGGAAGACGAAACCGATCTTCTCGGCGCGCCACTTGGCAAGGCCTTTCGCGTTCAGCTTTTCGAGCTGTTGCCCGGCGACCGTGATGCTGCCGGACGTCGGCTGATCGAGCCCGCCGATCAAATTCAGCAGCGTCGTCTTACCCGAGCCCGACGGCCCCATCAACGCGGCGAAGTCGCCTTCCTCGATCGAGAGATCGAGATCGCGCAATACCGCGACCTCTTGCTTGCCGCGCGTATAGCTCTTCGACACCTTCGAAAGCGACACGATTGCGCTCATCGCCACTCCTCGTTGCTTCAGCTTCGGTTGTTGACTTCCACCCGGTTACCGCTGCGTCATCGCACGTCGCGGACTGTTTTGCCGCAGTCGATTGCGCATCGACATTCTGACCGGCGTCGACGTTGCCCCGCCTGATCGAACTTGCGCTCCCGCCGACGCGTCACGTGGTCGCCGGTTGATCGAGGAACGCGACCTTCACGCCCATGTCCGGCAATACGCGCGGGTTCTTCTCGAGCAGACCGATCCGCACTTTGACCGTCGCCTTGTTGCGGTCCGCCGTCGGGATGATCGCGATCACTTCCGCCGGAATCCGATCGTCGGGATACGCGTTCAACGCCACCGACACCGGCTGCTTGGGCTGCACGCGATTGATGTACGCCTCGTTGACATCGACTTCGACTTCGAGCGAGTCCATGTCGACGATCGTGCAGATGCCGGTGCGGGTGAATCCGCCGCCCGCCGAATTCGGCGAGATCATTTCGCCGGGCTGCGCCGCTTTCGCGACCACGATGCCGGTGAACGGCGCGCGAATTTCCATGTCGTCGAGCAGTTGCCGCTGCACGGCGACGTTGCGCTCGGCGACGACGACGTCCTGTTGCTCGCGTTCGAGCCGCGCTTTCAGCGCCTCGAGCGTGAGTTCTACCTTGTCGAGATCGGCGGCGCTCGCGAGCTTCTTCGCAGCGAGCCCTTGTGTGCGTTGCACATCGAGTTCGCCTTGGCGAATTTGCACTTTGAGTTCTTCGAGCGCGGCGCGGGTGGAGGCGAGCTGCGATTCGGCGAGCGAGAGTTCCGCCTTCGGAATGCTGGCGTCGAGTCGCGCGAGCAACTGGCCCGCTTCGACGCGCATGCCTTCCTCGATGAAGACCTCTGTCACTTTGCCCGTGACCTTTGCACTGACGGTCGCTTCGCGGCGCGCGACGACGTACCCGGTCGCGTCGAGCACGCTGCCCTCGACCTTCGGTTTGACCACTTGCGCAGCCGGCGCGACGGTCACGGGCGGCGGCGGCACGGGATTGATCCGGTCGGCGAGCACGAACCACGCGACGAACGCGACGCCCGCGGCGACCGCGATCGCGACGAACCATTTCCACGGTCGCCGCGGCGATTCCTCGACGGCCGCCCCACGGTCGATCTTCAGTTCGTCCAAAAGCGCCCGCTTGTCCACGCGTCACCGCACCTCGATGGGGCGGCCGAGTCTAGCATTCGCCGTCGCGCCCCTTGCAAGCACGATGCGACGAATCGAAGGCCATGGTCTCGCCGATCCTTGCGAGTGCTCGTCGAACCTTCGAAAGCGGTGTGAGATTTCACGAAACGGCGCGACACTAACGGCCTCACCCGCAGCACGAGACACGCGATGAGCGGCAACGAACTCCTGATCGAACAACTGCAGATCGGGCCGATGCAGAACTTCGTCTACATCGTCGGATCGCGTACGACGCGCGAAGTCGTACTGGTCGATCCGGCGTGGGACATCGACGCGCTGTCGGCGCACCTCGACGAGAACGGCTACACGCTCAAAGGCGCGTTGGTGACGCACTACCACCCGGACCACATCGGCGGCGGTTTCGGCGGGCGCAAGATCGCCGGCCTTGCGGAACTGTTGGCGCGTCGTCCGGTGAAGATCTACGCGCACAAGTACGAGGCCGACGGCGTGCGTAAAGTGACCGGTATTTCCGACAGCGACCTCGTCAAAGTCGATTCGGGCGACAAGCTCGACGTCGGCGCAATCGAGATCGAGTTCCTGCACACGCCGGGCCACACGCCGGGTTCGCAGTGCTTCCGCATCCGCAACACGTTGGTATCGGGCGACACCCTCTTCATCCAGGGTTGCGGCCGCGTCGACTTGCCGGGCTCCGACCCCGAGCAGATGTATCACAGCCTGCGCAAATTGGCGGCGCTGCCGGACGACACGCTGTTGTTGCCCGGGCATCACTACAGCGAAGCGCCGAACGCGACGATGGGCGAAACGAAGCGGCAGAACCCGTATCTGCGAATCGACGATCTGGAGACTTGGAATCAGGTGATGGGGTGAGCGGAGATCGATCGACGTAGGCGACCAATCGCCACGAGCGATCGATCGACATAAAAAAGAGGAGTCGTTGCGAGCGAGATGGCGGTGGATGATCGACGCGCCGGACACGCCGTGAATACCTCCCTGCAGGCTTCGTCGCGACATCCATGTCGCTCAGAGTCCGGCGCATCGATCACCCACCCCTCGGAGGCTGAGGCGGTTCGTCTTCGATCGTCGGCAATCACCCTAGGTTCCGCCGCTCCAGGATTGGAGCGCGTGGCGACGCTGATGACGCCGTGCTTCGTTCCGCAAACGCGCTCCCTGGCCACGATCCGAAACGAAGACGGAATTGCTTCGCGAGTGAAACTTCTGCATCGCTTCCCTACTATCGGTAGGCATCGCACGAGAGGGGAAATCGTATGGATACCGGCGCGTTTTCCGGCTTCGACGTCACGCTGCGCGATCCAGGTGTCGCGTGGATTCGCTTCAATACGCCCGAGCGTTTGAACGGCATGACGACCGCGATCAAGCGCGATCTGATCGAGACCGTCACGCAAGCGCAAATGGACAACCGCGTGCGCGTGGTCGTCTTCACGGGCACCGGCCGCGCGTTCTGCGCCGGCGACGATCTGAAGGCGTATCGCGACGCCGACCTCGGCGGCAAACCGTTGGTGCCCGGCATTCCGCCGGGGCACGACAACGCGATCGGCACGTACAACGGCCTGCGTACGATCTCCCAACGACTGAACGCTGCCGTGCGTTCGCTCGACAAGCTGACCGTCGCGGCGATCAACGGCATCGCCATTCAAACCGGCTTTTCGCTCGCGCTCTCGTGCGATTTTCGTATCGCGGCGCGCACCGCGCGGATGGGCAGCGCGACGCTGCGCTTCGGTCTGCTGCCGGACGAAGGCGGCCAATATCTGTTGGTACAGTTGCTCGGCGTCGCGCGCACGATGGATTTCCTGATGCGCAAACGAATCGTCGATGCGGACGAGGCGTTGTCGCTCGGACTCGTGAACGAGGTCGTCGATCCCGACCGGCTCGACTCGGCCGCGCTCGCGCTCGCGACCGAGCTCGCAAACGGGCCGCAGGTGTCGATGCGCTTGTTGAAGCGTTCCGTCTACAACGCGGCGGAACTGTCGTTCGAGCAGGCGCTCGACGAGATCGCGGCGAAGACCGCGATCTCCGATCACCATCCGGATGCACGCGAGGGGGTGGCGGCATTTCGCGACAAACGTGCGGCCGCGTTCAACGCGTGGCTCGATCCGGCCGCGAAACCGACGCATTGATGCCATGAGCGAACTCGTCGGCTATGCCGTGCCCGAACCCGGCGTCGCGCTGATCACGATCGAGCGCGCGGACAAGATGAACGCGCTGAACGAAGGCGTCATTCAAGGACTGCGCGGCGCGTGGCAGCGCTTCGCCGACAGCGAAGAACGCGTCGCAATTCTCGCGGCCGCCGGCGATCGAGCGTTCTCGGTCGGCGCCGACATCAAGGACGCGCCGCGCGAGATGTGGCAGGGCGTGCCGAGCATCGGCGTCGAGGTGAACAAACCGATCATCGCGGCCGTGCACGGTTGGTGCATCGGCGGCGCCTACGTGATCGTGCAGATGTGCGACCTCGTCGTCGCCGCCGAGAATACCGTCTTCAAATATCCGGAAGCGCAAGTCGGCTTCACCGGCGGCTTGATCGCGAGTGCGGTCGCACGTTTACCGCACAAGATCGCGATGGAATTCATGCTGCTCGGCCAAGACCTGACGGCGCAGCGCGCCTACGAAGTCGGCATGGTGAATCGCGTGGTGGCGAATGGAGCGCAGCGCGCCGCGGCGCTCGACTGCGCGCGCATCCTCGTGCGCTCCGCGCCGCTCGTCGTGGAGACGTTGAAGCGCTTTTCGCTCGAGACGCTGAACGCGAGCCCGGCCGAAGCGGCCGCACTCGCGCGCAGGCAATTGCTGTCGGTGCGCGACAGCGAGGACGGCGCCGAAGGCCGGCGGGCGTTCGCGGAGAAACGTCCGCCGTCGTTCAAGGGCCGGTGACGATAACGACGCCGGCCGCGGCTCTACTTCGGCAACAAATGCGCGACCGCGTCGCGCTCTTCGCGCAGCTCGGTTTCGGTCGCCTTCATCCGTTCGCGGCTGAAATCGTTGATCGTTCGGCCTTGCACGATCTGCCAATCGCCGTTCTTGCAGACGGTCGGGTAGGAGTAGATCAAACCCTTCTCGATGCCGTAGCTGCCGTCGGAATACACGCCCATGCTGACCGAGTCGCCGGCCGCGGTACCGAGCGCCCAGTCGTGCATGTGATCGATCGCGGCGTTGGCGGCCGACGCCGCGCTCGACAAGCCGCGCGCTTCGATGACCTTCGCGCCCCTTTGCTGGACCGTTGGGATGAATTCCTTCGCATACCAGTTCGCGTCGATCAAGCTCATCGCACCCTTGCCGGCGACGGTCGCCGCGTGCAGGTCGGGATACTGCGTCGCCGAGTGGTTGCCCCAGATCGTGACGTGTTTGACGTCGGTCGTGTGCTTGCCGGCTTTCTTCGCGAGCTGAGCCACGGCGCGGTTGTGGTCGAGCCGCGTCATCGCGGTGAATTGCCGCGGGTTCAAATTCGGCGCATTGCGCTGCGCGATCAGGCAGTTCGTGTTCGCCGGGTTGCCGACGACGAGGATTTTGACGTTGCGCGACGCGTGCTCGTTCAGCGCTTTGCCTTGCACGGAGAAAATCGCGGCGTTCGCTTCGATCAAGTCTTTGCGCTCCATGCCTTTCGAGCGCGGCCGCGAACCGACCAGCAACGCGTAGTCGGTGCCCTTGAACGCGACGTTCGGATCGTCGGTCGGGATCATGCCGTGCACCAACGGAAACGCGCAGTCTTCGAGTTCCATGATCACGCCGTCGAGCGCACCGAGCGCCGGCGTGATTTCGAGCATCTGCAGGATGACGGGTTGGTCGTTGCCGAGCATCGCGCCGGAGGCGATGCGGAACATCAGCGCGTATCCGATCTGGCCGGCGGCTCCGGTGACCGTGACCCGGACGGGTTGTTTCATTGAATCGATTCCTTGTCCGAAATGGTTGACGCTCGAAAGGTTCGGAACCCGAGCGGCGTCGGATTGTAGCAGCGCGCACCGTACTCGCCGAAAGCGGCCCGCGCGAGCGCGACCGGCTTATTCGGCGTTGACCGAGGCTAATGCTTCGACGTGCGTCTCAATCGACGACCTCGCCGAACCATTCGCCGCGCCGCTGCATCTCGAGCACCCGCGCGACGTACGGCACGGTCCGCTCGGGCAACGCCGCGGTCGCATGGAAGCCGATCGCATCGAAGCGCTCGGGTTCCGCCAACCGCGGCTCACCGACGAAATCGCGGCACGCCATGATGAAGTCGACGCCTTGCTGTCCGTCACTCCGATACGGCAGTGCCGCAACGGGCTCGATGCGCGCGGCGTCGAGCACGACCCCCGCTTCTTCGGCGCATTCGCGAATGGCACACGCCACGACCGACTCGCCGCGCTCGAGGTGTCCGCCGGGCAGCGCATACCAGCCGTCCAGGTAGCCGGTGCGCGCGCGCCGCAGCAGCAACACCGCGTCGCGCCGCAACAGCAGCGTGTGAACGAGCACCGGGAACGTATCGCGCATGCCGCATCGTAGCGCGACCGATGCACAGGGCGTGGGGCCCGCTGCAAGGGGGCTGCAGCGAGGCCGCTCCGCACCGAGGCCGCACCGAGGCCGCACCGAGGCCGCTCCGCACCGATGCAAGTTCGCTGCGACGCCTCTAGCATCGCCGCTTGGTCAAACGGTGAACGGCGATGGCTCTCCAACTCGAACGGCGCGTCGAAGAAGCGTCGTTGAACGCGTGGCCGGCGTTGCAGCAGACGCTGCTCGACGGCTGGGTACTGCGCTTCTCGCGCGGCTTCACGAAGCGCGCGAACTCGATCGTGCCGCTGTACCCCTCGCAGCAGGACGCGCTCGACAAGATTCGCTACTGCGAGAACGTCTACGCGCGCGAAAACCTGAAGACGATCTTCCGGCTGACGACCGTGGTCGACTCGGACCCGCTCGACCGCATTCTCGAAGCGCGCGGCTATGCTCGCGTCGACCCGACGCTGGTCCTGGTGCACGCCATCGACCGGCCTAAGCGCGACCCGGACTTCATCCAGTTGCCGCGTGCCGAATGGCTCGACGCGTACGTGCGCAACGCCGAAATGCCGGTCAACGGTGCCCAACTGCACGGGCTGCTACTCGCGGCCATTCAGGCAGAGCACGTCTTCGGTGCGGAAATCGCCGACGGCGTCTCGATTGCGTGCGGCCTCGCAGTCCTCGAGCGCGAACTGCTCGGCTTGTTCGACCTCGTCACCCACCCGTCGGCGCGGCGCCGCGGCTATGCACGAGCGTTGGTCGAGTCGCTATTCGAATGGGGCGCGCAACGCGGTGCAAAGCACGCCTATTTGCAGGTCATCGAAGCAAATCACCCGGCGCGCGCGTTGTACGAGCAGCTCGGATTCGTCGAGCTGTCCCGCTATTGGTACCGAGTCGCGCCGTAGGCGCACGCTCGAACGCGCGTCGCCTCGCCTGACGTGCGGAGTTGGGCCTGCTATTTGCTTGATTCGTCAATGTGATTTTGAGATTGTGAACGGCCCCGGGGCACGCAGCGCGGCGGGCGAAAACGCGTCCGACCTGCACCGCGCCGACGCTCGCTCAGCCCGCAAAAAGAACGCCTACAACGCGCGTCGCCGGAGGGCTCACCGCATTGCTCTACCGGCGATCGGTTGACATTGGAGGGACGGATGATAAATTCGCCGGTCGCTTTGCCGATGCAGCGCGCTCCGACGGACGTTGCATCGCGTGCCCCGGACCTCGTTTCGGGCTCCCGAACGGATTCCCGAGCCGGTCCGACGTCGCGCACATCGCGAACTTGAACGACGCCGATGCGGCGAGCACTCACCACCTTGATGCATCGGGGCCTTCGTCGAATCGACGGAGCTGAGGAAGTCTTTGACTGTGGGAAGTCGGGAATTTTGGAGTTAGCGCCATGACCAGTCGCAGACCGAGCGCATTCAAAGACGAGCTAGCCGTCGGCATGCCGAGCGCGCGCGGCCTCTATGATCCACGCTTCGAGCACGACAGCTGCGGCGTCGGTTTCGTCTGCGACATCAAAGGCGTGGCTCGCAATCAGATCGTCCGCGCCGCCGAACACATCAACTGCTGCATGGTGCACCGCGGCGGCGTCGGCTACGAAAAGAACACCGGCGACGGCGCGGGCATCCTGACGGCGCTGCCGCACAAGCTCTTCGCGAAATTCGCCAAGCGCTCGCTGAAGCAGAAGCTGCCGGCCGCCGGCCGCTACGGCGCAGGCAACATCTTCCTGCCGCGCGCGATCAAGGAACGCCAGCACTGCAAATCGGTCATCGAGGAGCGCATCAAGGCGGAAGGTCAGACGCTGCTCGGTTGGCGCAAAGTGCCGGTCGACCCGGACGGCGCCGGCCTCGGCAAAGCCGCTCGCCGCGCGATGCCGACGATCGAGCAACTCTTCATCGCCGCGGCGCCCGACATCGATCAAGACGCGTTCGAGCGCAAGCTCTATCTGATTCGCAAGCATGCGACACATCTGCTGCGCGGCAACGAGGCGCTGAACGAACGGAAGCTGTTCTTCGTCTGCAGCCTGTCGAGCAAGGTCATCGTCTACAAGGGGATGCTGACGCCGCACCAGGTGTTCCCGTTCTATCGCGACCTGGACGACCTCGACTACGAGTCGCACCTCGCGATGCTGCACTCGCGCTTCTCGACGAACACGTTCCCGTCGTGGGACCGCGCGCAACCGAACCGTTTCATGAGCCACAACGGCGAGATCAACACCGTTCTCGGCAACAACAACTGGATGAACGCGCGCGAAGGCGTCGCCGAATCCGAACTCTTCGGCGACGATTTGAAGAAGCTGTTCCCGATCGTCGAGGCGGACACCTCCGACTCCGGGAAGTTCGACAACGTCCTCGAGTTCCTATTGATGTCCGGCCGCACGCTACAGGAATCGATCTTGATGATGATTCCGGAAGCGTGGCAGCAGCATCCGAACATGTCGGAAGAAAAGCGCGCGCTGTACGAATACCACTCGTGCTTGATGGAACCGTGGGACGGTCCGGCGTCGATCGTGTTCACCGACGGCAACTACATCGGCGCGGTGCTGGACCGCAATGGTTTGCGCCCGAGCCGTTACTACATCACCGACGACAACATGTGCATCATGGCGTCGGAAGTGGGCGTGCTGCCGATCGATCCGGAACATGTCGTTGCCAAAGGTCGCCTGCAGCCCGGCAAGATGTTCCTGATCGACTTCGAGCAGGGGCGCATGATTCCCGACGAGGAAATCAAAGGGGAATTCGCGCGCCGGCATCCGTATCGCCAATGGCTCGACGAACAACGCGTCGATCTCGCCGATCTCTCGGCGAACGGCGACGCGCACGGCTTCCATCCCGAGACGTTGATGGAACGCATGCAAGCGTTCGGCTACACGCAAGAGACGATGCAGTTCATGTTGTTGCCGATGATCCGCGAGCTGCGCGATCCGCTCGGCTCGATGGGCAACGACGCAGCGCTCGCGGTGATGTCGGAAAAGCCGCGCATGCTGTACGACTATTTCAAGCAGCTGTTCGCGCAAGTCACCAACCCCGCGATCGACTCGATCCGCGAGGAAGTGATCATGGCACTCGAGTGCTACATCGGACCTGAAGCGAACATGCTCGAGGTCTCGGAGCGCAACGCGCATCGGATGCGAATCCCGCACCCGATTCTCACCAACGAGGAAATCGCGGCGCTCAAGAGCGTCGATCATCGCGGGTGGAAGTCGCGCACGATCGACATCACGTTCCCGCGCGAATCCGGCAAGCAAGGCTTGATCGCGTCGCTCGATCGCGTCTGCAGCGAGGCGAGCCAAGCAATCGCCGACGGGATCAGC
>DASRZO010000117.1:0-8809 GCA_035686405.1 Pseudomonadales bacterium
TGGCCGAGCGGACAGACGCGTTCGAAACACGGACTGCACGGCAGCGGTTCGCGTACCACGCGCGCGAGGTCCGACAACGGCGGCGTGAAATCCGGGCTCGACGAGCCGTACACGGCCACCACCGGCACGCCGAGCGCGCACGCGACGTGCATCAAGCCGGAATCGTTGGTGACGACCTGCGTCGCGCGCGCGAGCAGATCCACCGCATCGAGCAGGCTCGTGCGACCCGACAGATCGAACGTTCTCGCGCGCAGCGCCGCCGGCAACGCGGCGACGATCGCACTGCAGGCCGCGGCGTCGGCTTTCGATCCCAACAGCCACACCATGCCGCGCCGGCGCAGATGCGCCTCGGCGACCGCGGCGAAATGCGGCGGCGGCCAGCGCTTCGCCGGACCGTATTCCGCGCCCGGACACAGCGCCAGGATCGGCCCGCCCGCATCGATCCCGAGCGTTTCGATCAACGCGTCGGCGCGCCCCGGATCGGCCGTCAATTGCGGCTGCAGATCGTCACCCGGTGCGGCGCCCGCGTCGCGGCCGAGCGCGACGAAACGATCGATCATCCGCGGGTACCGCGTTTCGTTCAGCGAACGCAGGTCGTTCAGCAATCCGTAGCGCCACTCGCCGCGCCAGCCGGTGCGCCGCGGAATGCCGGCGAACAGCGGCACCAGCGCCGCCTTCGCGGTGTTCGGCAACACGATCGCGCGATCGAACCGCTCGCGCCGCATCACGCGCCCGAGGCGGCGCCGCGCACCCCACCCGAACTCGCCGTGTCCGACCGGCAACACCGTCGACCCCGCGACCCCCGGCATGCGCTGCGCGAGCGACGCCGTCGCTGCGGGGGCGAGCACGTGAATTTCCACACCATTCGTTTCCGCGGGCGTTTCCGCGCGCAGCGTGCGCACCAACGCGTGCGCGATCACCATGTCGCCGACCCACGCGGGACCCACGATCAAGATCTTCATGGTCTCATGCGGTCGCCGCGGCGAGCGCTACGCGAGATCGGCGACCGGCGTAAGCCACTCCGGGTGCATGTTGCGCTTGCCGCGCACCTGGTCGAAATAGAGCGCCTGCAACTGCGTCGTGATCGGACCGCGGCCGCCGCTGCCGATGGTGCGGTTGTCGAGTTCGCGAATCGGCAACACTTCCGCGGCGGTTCCGGTGAAGAACGCTTCGTCGGCGATGTAGACCTCGTCGCGCGTGATGCGATGCTCTTTCACCGGCAGTCCCAACTCGTCGGCGAGCACCATCAACGTGCGCCGCGTGACACCGTTCAGGCAGGACGTGAGTTCCGGTGTGTAGACGACCCCATCCTTCACGATGAAGACGTTCTCGCCGCTGCCTTCCGCGACATAGCCTTCCACGTCCAGCAGCAACGCCTCGTCGGCGCCGCAGTCGAGCGCTTCACGCAACGCCAGCAGCGAGTTGGTGTAGTTGCCGTTCGACTTCGCTTTGCACATCGTGATGTTCACGTGGTGGCGCGTGTACGACGACGTGCGCACCTTGATGCCGCGTTCGCTCGCTTGCGGATCCATGTAGGACGGCCACGGCCACGCCGCGATGCTGACGTTGACCGACAAGCCTTCCGCCCGCAACCCCATCTGTTCGGAGCCGAGGAAACACATCGGCCGCAGATACCCCTCATCGAGCTTGTTGGCTTTGACCACTTGGCACTGCGCGGCGTTGATCTCCTGTTTCGAGAACGGGATCTTCATGCCGAGGATGTGCGCGGAGTCGAACAATCGCTGCGTGTGATCGTCGAGGCGGAAGATCGCTGCGCCGCGCGGCGTCGCGTACGCGCGCACGCCTTCGAACACGCCGAGCCCGTAGTGCAGCGTATGCGTCAACACGTGCACCTTGGCGTCGCGCCAGGGCACGAGTTTGCCGTTCATCCAGATCCAACCGTCGCGATCTGCGAACGTAGCCATGCGAATCACTCCTTCAAGCGTGTCGGCCGCATGCCGTGCGCCGTTACGGCTCGAGCAGGGTTTGCCACTGCATGCGAATCAGCGTTGCGTTGCGATCGAGAACTTCGCGCGCCCGACCGTCGTCGGGAATATCCAGCGCTTCGCGGTGTCGTTCCGCGCGCAGCGCAAGATACGCTTGCTTCAACGCCGCCGCGGTGTCCCCCTCGAGAAGCCCCACCGTCGCCGCCGTGTCGAGGATCCGCACGTTGTCGGTCCAATCGGCGAGTGATGGGTATTCAGCGGCCCAGGCCAATACGATGTATTGGACCATAAACTCTATATCCACGATACCGCCGACCTCGCGCTTGAGGTCGACGCCGCTCTCCGCGACATCGCCGATGCGCTTGCGCATGTCGACGATCGCCGTGCGCAACGCCGCGCGCTCGCGCGAACGGCACAGCACGTCGCGGCGAATGCGGTTGAACGCGGCGCACACGTCGGGATCGCCGGCGACCGGTCGCGCGCGCACCAGCGCCTGGTGTTCCCATACCCACGCGTCGCGATTCTGGTACTGCGCGAACGCATCGAGCGAACTGACGATCGTGCCTTTGTGCCCCGACGGCCGCAGCCGCGTGTCGATGTCGTACAGCGCGCCCGCGTGCGTGCGCGCCGACAGCACGTGCAACAACCGTCGCACCATGCGATGCAGGAAGCGGTTGTGCTCCACGTCGAGGTCGTGAACGAAGACGAGATCGAGATCGGATCCCGGACCGAGTTCGAGTCCGCCGAGTTTGCCGAAGCCGATGATCGCGAATTTGCGCGGCGGCGCGCTCGCATCGTCTTGCGCCGTGCGCCGCCACGCGAGCTCGAGCGCTTCCTGCAGGATCACTTCCGCGAGAAACGTCAGGTAATCCGACACGTTCATCAGCGGCAGAATGCCGCGCACCTCGCACGCCGCGACACGGAACTGATGCGTCTCCTTGAACGCGCGCAGCACTTCGAGCTCGGCTTCCTCGTCGACGGCCGACGCGAACTGCAAACGCGAACGCAGATCTGCGCGCAGCGCGTCGATATCCGCCACCGTGTACAGCAGCGACGGATCGAGCAACTCGTCGAGCAACACCGGCCGCCGCGCGAGCTCGTCGGCGAGCCACCGGCTGGCGCTGCAGATCTCGACCAACAGCGTCAGCGCCGCCGGGTTCTCGAGCAGCAGCACGTAGTACGCCGAACGCCGAACCGTCGCTTCGAGCAGCGGCACGATCCGCTCGAGCGTGAGATCCGGCCGCCCGACCTTCTCGATTTCGCCGAGCACCCGCGGCACCAGCGCGTCGAGCCGCGCGCGGCTTTCCGCGCCGACCCACGTCCGATCGCGCGTCGCGCGCAGGCGCCCCAATTGGGCCGTTAGCGCTTCGACATCGCCGAAGCCGACCGCCGCGAGCTGCTCGGCGAGCGCGGGTACGTCGTTCGCGTGCCACGGCATCGCCCAACGCTCGACCGGATCGACCGCATTGGCTTCGATCGAAGCATCGAACGCCGTCGCGACCACGGCGCGATGCGCATCGAGCGCGCGTTCGAACGCGGCGTAGTCCGGATATCCCATCGCGAAGGCGATCCGCGCGCGGCCGAGTGAATCCGTCGGTAACAGTTGTGTCTGCTCGTCGCGCATCGCTTGCAGGCGGTGTTCGGAATTGCGCAGGAACACGTAGGCGTCGGCGAGCCGCTCGGCGACCTCGCGCGACACGAGATGTTGTGCCGCCAGCGCGCGCAGCGTGGCGCGGACGTCGGTGCATTGGAGCGCCGCTTGCCGGCCGCCCCAGATCAACTGCCGCATCTGCGCGGCGAATTCGATCTCGCGGATGCCGCCGGGGCCGAGCTTCACGTCGTCGCGCACCGCGGCTCCGCCCCGCTCCATGTCGATGCGGCCTTTCATTTCGCGCAACGACGCGATCGCGCCGAAGTCGAGATAGCGGCGAAATACGAACGGCTTGAGATCCGCGATCAGCTGCTGCCCTGCGACGCGATCGCCGGCGCACGCGCGCGCGCGAATCCAGGCGTAGCGCTCCCAGTCGCGGCCCTGCTCTTCGTAGTAGCGCTCGATCGCGTAGAACGGCCATACCAACGCGCCGCTGTCGCCGTACGGCCGCAGCCGCATGTCGACGCGGAACACGAAGCCGTCTTCGGTGATCGCATCGATGGCCTGGATGAGCTTCTGCCCCAGCCGCATGAAGAACTGCTGGTTCGTGCGTTTACCGGAGCGCGTCGCGCCGTCGTGCGGATACGCGAAGATCAGATCGACGTCGGACGACAGATTCAGCTCGCCGGCGCCGAGTTTGCCGAGCGCGATCACGGCGAGCCGCTGCGGCGAGCCGCGCTCGTCGAGCGGTTCGCCGTCGTCCGCCGCCGCCCATGCGTGCAACCGCGCGAGCGCTGCGTCGATCAATTGATCTGCGAGCCGCGACAACGCGCCGGTCGTCTCGGACAGTTCGGCGCGACCGTTCACGTCGCGCCAGATGATGTGCAACATCGCGAAGTTGCGCACGCGACGCAGCCGGCACTTCAGCTCATCGACGTCGCCGACAGCGGTAAGGGAATCGCCAACGAAGTCAGCGGGGGGCGCGTCGTCAAAACCGCGGTTCTCCAGAAATTCGACGAACGCCGCCGCTTGCGCCGATGCGACGTGCGCAGCGAAATCGCTGAGTGCGAGTACCTTGGCGAGTTCCGCTGCATCGGCGCCGGCTTGCGCGAGCCATCGCTCGGCCCGCTCGCGCATCGCCGCCGGCGCCGCCTCGAGCCAACGGTTCCACGCAGCCGCGGCGAGCGGCGAGAGCGGTGCGGGAAGCAACGAGACGTCGAGCATCGCGCTCGACTAGTGCGAATCGCTCGACGGGGTGACCCTGAGCACTTCGGCGACGGTGGTCAGACCCGCGCCGACCTTCTGCGCGCCCGACAACCGCAGCGGGCGCGAACCGTCCTTGATGCCTTGTCGGCGCAGCGTGTCGATGTCGGAGTCTTCGCGGATCAATTCGCGCAGCGGTTCCGTCAGCAGCATGATTTCGTAGACGCCCATGCGGCCGAGGTAACCGGTGTCGCGGCATTCGAGGCAGCCGACCGGTTTCATGAATTGCTGCGGCGGGCGCGCCTTGAACGGCTTGGTGAGCAGCGCCCACGCTTCGAGGTCGACCGGCTCCGGCTGCTTGCAATGCGGACAGAGCGTGCGCACCAAGCGCTGCGCCATGATGCCGATCACGGTCGCTTTGATCAGATACGGCGGCACGCCGAGGTCGATCAAGCGCGTCACCGCGCTCGGCGCGTCGTTCGTGTGCAGCGTCGAAATCACGAGGTGGCCGGTCAGCGCGGCTTGGATCGCCATTTCGGCCGTTTCCAAGTCGCGGATCTCGCCGACCATGATGATGTCGGGGTCTTGCCGCAGCAGCGAGCGCACGCCGGAGGCGAACGACAGCTTGATTTGGTGCTGCACCTGCATCTGGTTGAACGACGGTTCGACCATTTCGATCGGGTCTTCGATCGTGCAGACGTTCACTTCGGGCGTCGCGAGCTGCTTCAGCGTCGAATACAGGGTGGTGGTCTTGCCGGACCCGGTCGGCCCGGTGACGAGCACGATGCCGTTGCTCGAATTCACCATCGTCTGCCAGCGGGTGTGGTCGTCGCCGGAGAGGCCGAGCTCTTGGAAGCTGCGCAGCAGCACGTCCGGGTCGAAGATCCGCGCCACCATCTTTTCGCCGAACGCGGTCGGCAGCGTCGACAAGCGCAGTTCGATTTCCTGGCCGTCGGGGCTCTTCGTCTTCACGCGACCGTCTTGCGGCCGGCGCTTCTCGGCGACGTCCATGCGACCCAAGATCTTCAGACGACTCGTCACGGCCGCGTTCACGGCCGCCGGCAATTCGTAGACGTGGTGCATCACGCCGTCGATGCGAAACCGCACGTGGCCCTTCTCGCGCCGCGGCTCGATGTGGATGTCGCTCGCGCGTTGGTCGAACGCGTATTGCAGCAACCAGTCGACGATGTTGACGATGTGGGCGTCGTTGGCGTCGGGCGATTTCATCGCGCCGAGCTCGAGCATCTGCTCGAAGTTCGTGACGCTCGAAACCTCCAGGCCCGCGTCGGACGCCTTCGCGACCGAGCGCGCCATCGTGTAGAACTCGAGCGTGTAACGCGCGAGGTCGTGCGGATCGGTGACGACGCGCACGATGCGGCGGCCGCGCAGCGTCTGGCTCAGCATGCCTTCCCACGCCGACATGAACGGCTGCGCGCTCGCGATGACGATCTCTTCTTCGCGTACCTCGACTGCGAGGATGTTGTGGCGCTGCGCGAACGCGTACGACATCACCTCGGTGGACTTGTTGACGTTCACCTTCAGCGGGTCGATGCGGTAGTACGGTTGGCCCGACTGCTCGCACAGCCACTGCGTCAGCATCTCGAGGTCGACTTTCTTGCCCGGGCGGCGCGGATCGTCGAGCTCGCGCTCGGCGATGATCTCGAGCGGGTGCATGTGGACCTGTTTCGCGGTGCGCGGCGCGATGAGGATGTCTTCGGCGTCGCGTTGCGACACGATGCCGGCTTTGTGCAATTCTTCGAGCGTGCTGCGCAGGTCGAGCAGGCGTTCGGGCGCGATGCGATCCTTCAGCGGGGTTTCGAGGGCCGCCATGGCTGTTCCATGCCGAGCGCTAAGTCGCCGCAGTTAACGGCAAGCCTCGAGGGTTTTCAAGGCGCTACGTCTCCGCGTGAGGCAGATGCCTACGCTGTGACGCGCAATATTAGACCCCCTTCACGAAAGGAGGCATGATGCGCTCCGGACCCGGTAATCCACGCCATGTCAGCCCCGAACCTACTCTCGATGATGCAGTCGTTGGTCGGCACGCCGTCCGTCAGCTGCACGTCGTCCGCGCTCGATCAGAGCAACCTCGGGGTCATCGAAGCGCTCGCGACCTGGCTCGAATCGCTCGGCTTCACGGCGACCGTTCAACCGCTCCCCAACGCCCCCGGTAAGGCGAACCTGATCGCGACGATCGGTCGAGGATCGGGCGGACTGGTACTTGCCGGTCACACCGACACCGTGCCGTACGACGACCGCCGATGGGCACAAGATCCGTTTTCGCTGACGGAACGCGACGGTCGCCTGTACGGGCTCGGCACATGCGACATGAAAGGCTTCTTCCCGATCGCGATCGAAGCAGCGCGCAAGTTCGCCGATGCCAAATGGAAGGCGCCGCTGACGATCGTCGCGACCTCGGACGAAGAATCGTCGATGGCCGGCGCCCGCGCACTCGCCGAATCGAACATACCGAAGGCGCAATTCGCCGTCATCGGCGAACCGACCGATCTGAAGCCGATCTTCGCGCACAAGGGCTTCATGATGCTGAAGATCTCGCTGCAGGGCGCCTCGGGGCACTCGTCGGATCCGGACCTCGGCAACAACGCGCTCGATGCGATGCACTGCGTGATGAGCGAGTTGCTGGCATTCCGCGCGCAACTCGCGGCGACGCACCGCAACCCCGCGTTCGAAGTCTCGGTGCCGACCTTGAACCTCGGGTGCCTCAACGCCGGCGACAATCCGAACCGAATTTGCGACCACGCCGATCTGCAGATCGACCTGCGCCTGTTGCCCGGCATGGACACCGCCGCGACGATCGCTGCGCTCGAAATCCGCCTCGCGCGCTCGGCCGAAGCGCACGGCACGACGATCAAGACCACGCCGATGTCGCCGCCGGTGAAACCGTTCGCAACGCCCAGCGACGGCAAACTGGTGCGCGCCTTGGAACGCTTGTCAGGCACGCGCGCCGGCACGGTCGCCTTCGGCACCGAAGGTCCGTTCCTGCAAGAGCTCGGCATGGAGACCGTGATCTTCGGTCCCGGCAGCATCGATCAGGCACACCAGCCGAACGAATTCATCGCGCTGGACCGCATCGAACCCGCGGTCGACGTCCTGTCGCAACTGATCGCCGAAGTGTGCGTGGACGCCCGTTGAGGGTCGACGCGCTCCTACGATGATGGACCCGACTCAATACGCACGCTGGTTCCGCGATTCGACGCCGTACATCAGCGCGCATCGGCACAAGACGTTCGTCGTCATGGTCGGCGGCGACGCGATCGTGCACGACAACATCACGCACATCGTGCACGACTTGGCACTGTTGTCGGTGCTCGGCGTCCGCGTCGTGCTGGTCCACGGCGCGCGACCGCAAATCGACGCCGCGATCGCCGCGGCCGGACTCGAGCCGAAATTCCACGGTCACCATCGCATCACCGATCAGGCGACGATCGAACACGTCGAAGCCGCGGTCGCGCGTGTGCGCGTGCGCATCGAAGGGCTCTTCTCGATGGGTTTGCCGAACACGCCGCTGCACAACACCAAGGTGCACGTGTTGTCCGGCAACCTCGTCACCGCGCGGCCGTTCGGCGTCATCGACGGCGTCGACCATCTATTCACCGGCCGCGTACGGACGATCCACGCCGAACGCATCCACCAGATGTTGAACGAGCGTTGCATCGTGCTGCTGTCGCCGCTCGGCTACTCGCCGTCCGGCGAAGCGTTCAACCTGACGAGCGAAGAACTCGCGGCCGACGTCGCGATCGCACTCGGCGCCGACAAGCTGATCGCCTTCGATTCGGTGTCCGCGGTCGTCGACGGCGACGGCGCGCCGATCAGCGATTTGGCACCGAGCGATCTCGACCCGCTGCTCGACACTGCGAAATTCGACGACACCACGCGCCTGCGGCTGATGGAACTGATGCGCGCGTGTCGGGCCGGCGTGCCGCGCACGCACCTGATCGGCTTCCGCGACGACGGCGCGCTGTTGCAGGAACTCTTCACGGCGATCGGCTGCGGCACGCAGATCAGCGAAGACGAGTTCCAGCACATCCGTCGTGCGAGCGTCGACGACGTC